>DASRAT010000603.1:0-3493 GCA_035638015.1 Gemmataceae bacterium
ATGATTGAGTCCCCCAATAGTGCAAATCCTGTCCGGTGACCCTTAATGTGGGACGGCCTTCCCAGGCCGTCCAGGACGGGCTAGGAAGCCCGTCCCACAACTACCACGCAGGCAGCTTGCGCATGGCCATTCAGCGCTGCCGCGCCCGAAACGGTTGGAATCCAGGCGGCGAGCGGTACTCCCAGACCACGCGGCCCGCGGCGTCCAGCTCGTAAATAGTGTTGGTGTTGCCACAAGCCACCAGCGTGTGGCCATTGGCCGACCGGGTGGCGCTGGTGATGTTGCCGCCGGGCGACTTGGCTTGCCATAAGGTTTTGCCGTCGAGGTCATACTCTCTGATCGTGTTGTCGTTGTGAGACAAAAGGACCGTGCCTTTGGGCGTCACGTCTAACGCGCCGTAGGCGTTGTTGCTGGGTTGGTTCACCGTGAATCGCTTCAACTCCTTCCCGGTGGCATCAAGCTGAAGGACGATGTTTTGCTGCGTAATGCAAATGATTTGCCCGTTGGCCATCTTGATGGCTGCGCGGGCGCCATTTGGAATTTGAATCGTGAGCACGTTTTTTCCGGTTTTATCCACCTCCATGACCGGCCCACCGTAAAAGGCGATGAAGGTATTGCCGTTGGCCAGGCGTTGCACGTTGGCCACGTTGCCCCATTGCAAGTTGTTTATTTCCCAGACAATGGTGCCCTTGAGATCGCGCTCCGTGATGCGATTGGCATTGAGCTCGGCGGCCAGTACGCGCTTGCCGGGCAGCAACCTGGCATCCACCGGGAAATGGACATTGTTGTCGATCTGCCACAGCACTTTGCCCTTGCGGTCCACCTCGACCAAGCGGCCGCCGTTGCCATTTTGGGCGAACTCCATCACCAGGGTATAGCCAAGCACGGCCGGCAAGGCTTCCAACTTGGCCAGATCAACCTTGGCGGCTTCGCTTTTCCACCATGCTTGCCAGTCCTCGCGAAACTTCTTGCGGGCTGCCGTGTCATTGCCCGCGGCCGTTGCCGGTGCTTTGTCGCCGGCCAGACGATGCAATAGCTCCTCGGCCTGCCAGGCCTGATCCCGCGGCAACTCCGCGGCCATGTCAATCAACGCCGGCACCGCTTCCTTGTCCTGAGCGTAGATGAGCGCCACGGCCACGCGCAGTCTCACAGCGGGGTCAGGGTCGTTAAGCAATTTGCGGATCGCCGGCCACTGGTCGGTAAAGCCCGCCCCGGCAATGGCCTCGGCCGCGATGGCACGTCGCATCGCCAGGGCGTCGGTCAATGTTTTGACGAGCAGCGGTTCGGGCTTGCCGGCGGCCACGGCGATGAATTTCAGCGATTTGCCGATCTCTTCCCTCATCGGTTCGTCATCGGTAAACGGCAAAAAATTCAGCAACGTTTCGGTAGCGCCAGCCGGTTTGCGCACCGCCAACAGGCGGGCGGCGGCTGGCGGCAATTTGTGCTTGTCCTCACTCTGTGCGATTTGTTTAAGGCACAACTCGGCCCGGCGAGCACGCTCCAGGTCGGTGCTCTTGGCCGCTTCCTGAAGCAAAGGCTTGACCATGTACCCCATGGCCGACAGGTCTGCAGCGGCACGTTCGCGATTGGCGAACACCTTGTCACCTAGCTTGTCGATGAGCGACAGCACTTTTTCAAGGTCCTTGGCGGTCAACGTGCGTTTGCGAAACGCGGCCAGCAACGTCGGGCCATCGGTGCTTTGCCACCATCCCGCCCAGGCGGCCCGGCGAATCTTGCGTGCCACTTCATCGTCGCCTGTGAGGGCCGGATTCGGCGCCCATTCGCCGGCCAGTTGTTGCAATGCCTCTTCCACCTGGCGGCGATCGGCAGGAGACAAATCTGCCAGCAAATCAATTAGGACGCCAATGGCCTGCTCATCCCATTGCTGAGCAAGGGCCAAAGCGGCCCGCAAACGCACTTCCGGTTTGGGGTCGCCCAGCAATTTGCGAACCTCGGGCAACACGTCTGGCTGGCCGCTGCCTGACAAAACCTCGACGGCGACAGCACGGCGCAGCGGCACGGGATCTACGAGTGCCTTGAGCAGCGCGCCATCGGTTTTGGCCGGCGGTTTCGTCAAGCTCAACAAGGCACCCTTGACGCTGTCCACCACCGTGCCGTCGTCGGCCAGCGGCAAATAAGCCAGTAGCGCTTCACAGGCGCCGGTTGGTTTGCGCTTGGCCAATACCCTTGCGGCGGCAATCGGCACAGCCGTCCGGCGGCTGCCTTCCAGCCATTCCAGGCAAATCTTGGCGTTGTCAGCGGCAACGCGGTCTTCCAAATCATTGAGCACGCGGCGCAAGACCGGAATGGCGGCCGGCCCGCAACTCACCAGTTGGCCCGTCACGTTGGAGCGAACCTCGGCATTGGAATCGCCCAGCTTCCGCGCCAGGGCCAGCAGTTTGTCCGCATGCTGATTGGGCCGCACACGGGCGTGGAAGAATTCCAACAAGGCAGGCCCATCGGTGCCGAGCCCCGCCGCCCACAGCGTTTGCTCTTCAGATTCGGCATCCGCACTTGAGGGTGCAGGTGAGATTTGTCCGGTCACAACGATTGGTGGTGGAACCCGACCGCCAGGAGCTGGCGGTGGTAGCGGCTGAGCAACTTTCTGCGTCGCAGGTGCGACGACAGTTGCGACGAGCAAAATCGCCAAGGCGGTCAAAAAGAACGTGACTGCACGGGGCATGACGACAACCCTCCGCAAAAGAAGCGAGGCTCCGATGTCAGACGCTCCGACCCAATCATAGACGATTATGGGCCGCCAGCCTAGCAGCGTCTTGCGGAAAGTGCAAACGAGCGGCGGGGCTTGCACCCGCCGGGACAAGCCCGGAGGCTCGTCATAATTCTTGATTGTTATGGAATAACCGATGTCCACACATAGGCCTGAAACAGCACCAGCAGGCCCATCAGAATTGCCAGCGCAAGGCTGTGCAAAAACACAAAGCGCAGAATGGCCCCTTCCTGGCCGGGCTGCTGTGTGGCCGCCGTCGACACGACAATGCTCTGGGCGTCGATCATTTTACCCATGACGCCGCCGGTGCTGTTGGCGGTGGCCATCAGGATCGTGGCTTGATCGACGGTCAAAGGAAGCGGATTGCCAGCCAGTTGCGTGGCTGTGATCTTTTGCAAACTGCCGAAGAGAGCGTTGGCGGAAGTGTCGGAGCCTGTCAACGCAACGCCGAGCCAACCGAGCAATGCCGCGAACATGGGATATAGGTAGCCGGTCTTGGTGAACGCCAAACCGAGCGTGGCATCCATGCCGCTATAGCGTGTGGTGTAGGCGATGGCCAGCATGCACGCAATAGTGAATAACGGCCAGCGCATGCGATAACACGTTGAGAAAAAAATCCGCACCACGTCGATTGGCGGTATGCGCATCCAAACGGACGAGATCAGCGCCGCCAACAGAATGCCGGTCCCCGTGGCCGACAGCCAGTTGCAATTGAAATCGGCTTTTTCCGTTTCAACCGCGGCCGCCACTGGCGGGTGCCGGGCG
>DASRAT010000604.1:0-5332 GCA_035638015.1 Gemmataceae bacterium
CATCGCTGCGTTGATCGACCAATTCAACCTGGCCGAGGGCCTGCTCCGGCGCCATGTATGCAATGGTGCCCATGACGGTGCCCATTTGGGTGCGGTCGTCGTCTGGCAGGTCACTTTGGGGGGTGTGGATGGCGGTGCGTTCGGGACCGGGGAATTTGGCTTGTGAGTCCTGGACATCCGGCGACGCAGACAACACTTTGGCCAGTCCCCAGTCCATGACCTGGACTTCACCGAAGGCCCCCACCATGACATTTTCCGGCTTGAGGTCGCGGTGAATGATGCGGCGCTCGTGAGCGTAGGCAAGGGTCTGGCAAACCTGCGTGAAGATCGTCAACAGCTGGGGCAGCTCAGAGGCTGGATTCTGCCGTTGCTTGAGAAGATCAGCCAAGGTGCGGCCCTTCACTTGCTTCATGGCGAAAAAAGGCCGTCCATCAGCCAGCTTGCCGATTTCGTGCAGCGGGGCGACTCCGGGATGTTGCAACTGAGCCATGATCCGCGCTTCTTCCATAAAACGCCGAAGGTAGTCGGGTTGATTCGCATGCTCCGCCAACAGCACCTTGATGGCAATGGCCCGTTCCAAATCACTGTCGCGTGCCAGATAGACCACGCCCATGCCGCCGCGACCGAGGACGGAAAGAACCTCGTACCCGGGCACCCGCAGTAATTCATTGCCGTCCGCTTTAACTTGAGGAGCGAGGGGGGGGACGGTGGACGCCAAACCAACGGGCGGACACGTGGCGGGAAGGTCCTGTGCTGCGGATGGATCCTTTGCATCCAAGTGTCCGACGGTGGCATTGGGGTCAGCCATTTGGCACGCTCGAATTAGAAGTTGGGCAGACCGCGGAATTAATCTCCGTTGTCGAGCGCGGTGGCGGGGTTGTCAAGAAGGAAATGACATTCTGGCGCATGGCGAAGCTGTGGCTGCGTTTGACCGCGTCACCCGGCAGCTTACGCTGCTCGGCTCGCCGGCGGGTGGCGCGGCCAAACGCAAGTGGCTAGGTGAGTGGCTCGCAAAAAGGTTGGCGGCCTTGGCGGTCTTGGCGGCCTTCGACCGCAGCTTAACCGCCCAGCCTTCGCGGACACCCCCCTTTCTCAAATGGCCGCCCTTCCGCCGGTTTTTGCCTGTCTTGATTTGTCCACGCCCCGACACTACAATGCTCACAGAACCATCAGCTTTGCAAGTTTGCCGCTTGAAGCAACGCCTGAAACGGAATAAGCAAAAGGCGAGGCCGCAGGGGAGGCGGTCGGGTCCAAAGGTGCCGGCCTTCTCTCTCCTGGGGCCGGGCAAGGGGCCAATAGTGAATCGGGGCTTGCTGGCGGACATTCCTACAGCATCTCATCACGCAATCCTAGGGCTTGCCCAGGAACTCGACGTGGCTGGTTCAGCCTGCGTCGCGCTTCCGGGTGTCGGAGACGGCTGGAAATGTATGAACGCTTTACCGACCGGGCTCGAAAGGTGATGCAGCTCGCCAATCAAGAGGCGCAGCGCTTCAACCACGAGTACATCGGGACCGAGCACATTCTGCTAGGCCTGGTCAAGGAAGGCTCGGGCGTGGCGGCCAATGTCCTCAAAAACCTGGACATCGACCTGAGGCGGATACGCCTGGAGGTCGAGAAGATCGTTCAGGCCGGTCCGGACATGGTCACCATGGGCAAGTTGCCACAGACGCCCAGGGCCAAGAAGGTCATTGAATACTCCATCGAAGAGGCGCGGAACCTCAACCATAACTATGTCGGCACGGAACATTTGCTTCTGGGCCTCCTGCGCGAACAGGAAGGCGTGGCGGCCCAGGTACTCATCAACCTCGGGCTCAAACTGGAAGACGTGCGCGAGGAGGTCCTCAATTTGCTGGGGCATAACATGGATTCAGGCGAAAACAGCGGCGGCGGCGGTGGCGGCGGCGGCGAACGGACAGCCGGCAAGGGCAAGTCCAAGACGCCCGCGCTCGACAGCTTCGGCCGCGATCTGACCGAACTGGCTCGGCAGGGCAAGCTCGACCCTGTCATTGGCAGACAAAATGAGATCGAGCGCGTCATCCAGGTGCTGTCACGCCGCACCAAGAACAACCCGGTGCTGCTGGGTGAGGCCGGCGTGGGCAAGACCGCCATCGTCGAGGGCCTGGCCCAGATGGTGGTGGACTCCAACGTGCCGGAGCTTTTGCGCGATCGGCGGATCGTTGTGCTGGACCTGGCGATGATGGTCGCCGGCACCAAGTACCGCGGTCAGTTCGAGGAACGCATCAAGGCGGTCATGAACGAGGTCCGCCGGGCCAAGAACACCATACTGTTCATTGATGAATTGCACACGCTGGTCGGGGCGGGCGGTGCGGAAGGGGCGATTGACGCTTCCAATGTGCTCAAGCCGGCACTGGCGCGCGGCGAGATTCAGTGCATCGGGGCGACCACGCTCGATGAGTATCGCAAGTACATCGAGAAGGATGGGGCGCTCGAGCGTCGCTTCCAGCAGATCATTGTCAATCCGCCTTCGACGACGGAGACGGTCGAGATTCTGCGTGGCTTGCGCGACCGCTACGAAGCGCATCATCGCGTGCAGATCAAGGACGAAGCGCTTGATTCGGCGGTCGAATTGTCGGATCGCTATATCAGCGGGCGTTGCTTGCCGGACAAGGCTATTGACGTGATCGACGAGGCTGGTGCTCGCGTGCGGCTCAAAGCGATGACGCGACCACCCGATCTGAAAGAACTGGATTCCCAGATTGAGCAATTGAATCAAGAGAAGGAATCGGCTGTTGCCGAGCAGGATTTCGAGAAGGCCGCTCATCTGCGCGACCAGGCCGACAAACTGAAAAAGAAGAAAGAGCAGATCAACCGCGAGTGGCGCGAGAAATCGAAGGAAATCGATGGCATTGTCGATGAGGAAGTGATTCGCGAGGTCATCAGCAAGATGACTGGCGTGCCGCTCCGCACCATGAACCAAGACGAGACGCAGCGCCTTCTCCGCATGGAAGATGATCTGCACAAGGCCGTCATCAGTCAGCACGAAGCGATCAGTGCCATCGCACGGGCTGTCCGCAAGAGCCGGGCGGGGTTGAAAGATCCCAAGCGGCCCATTGGCAGCTTCATCTTCGCCGGGCCCACGGGCGTCGGCAAAACGTTGCTGGCCAAGCGGTTGGCCCACTTCATGTTCGGCGACGAGAACGCTCTGGTGCAGATCGACATGTCGGAGTACATGGAGAAGCACAACGTCAGCCGGCTAATTGGCGCGCCACCGGGCTACATCGGCTACGAAGAAGGCGGCCAGTTGACGGAAAAGATTCGCCGCCGGCCGTACAGCGTGGTGCTGCTCGACGAAATCGAGAAGGCCCACCCGGACGTGTGGAACATGCTTCTGCAGATCATGGAAGAAGGCCGACTGACCGACAATGTCGGCCGCACGGTCGATTTCAAGAACACCATTGTGATCATGACCACGAACATTGGGGCCGATCAGATCATTGGCCGCAATACGTTGGCCGACGTGTTCTCGAAACGCTCCGAGGAAGCGACCTACGAAAAGATGAAGGAGCGGTTGAAGCAGGAGATGGAGCGGAACTTCCGCCCCGAATTCCTCAACCGCGTGGACGACATCATCGTCTTCCGCAGCTTGACCAAACCCGATCTCAAGCACATCATCGACATCGAGTTGGGCAAGGTCACCAAGCGGCTCAAGGAAAAGAACCTGGTCTTGGTTTTGACCGACGAGGCCAAGGATCTGATCATCGAGCGCGGCTCCAGCCTGGAGTTTGGGGCGCGGCCGTTGCGTCGAGCCATCGAGCACTATCTGGAAGACCCGCTTTCGGAAGAGTTGCTCAAGGGATCGTTCGAAGGCAAAGACACGATCCAGGTGACGGTCCGCGAGACGGACGGCGAGAAGAAATTGGCGTTCGAGGCCACGGGCACAAAGGAACCGCCAGTGGCTGAACTGGCGGGAGCTGGAGCGGCTGGCTGATCGTTGTGCCCAAGCGCGATTCGCAAAAGCAAAGTAGGACGGCCTTCCCAGGCCGTCCTTTTTTTGTGGACGGCCTGGGAAGGCCGTCCTACTGTCCTCATTCACCCAACTTGCTCGACGGCCCGCAAGCCGACGGAATGGACAACGCAGCAATTTCGGCCTGACATTTTGGCATGGGCCAATGCCGCCGCGGCAATGTGTTTCATCAGGTCGTAATCCACGTCTGCTTCTGGCTCCACTACGGCGAAAGCCACGCTCACGGTCACGCGGATCACGTCTTGCTTGTAAAGGAAGTCATTTTTCTCGACATTAGTGCGAATGCGTTCGGCGAGGATTTGAGCGCCTTCCAGGTTGGTTTCCGGGGCGATGACCAGAAACTCCTCGCCGCCGATGCGGCCCAGGAAGTCCACAGTCCGCAACGACATGCCCAGCACCCGGGCCAGGTCCACCAACACTTTATCGCCACCCGACAACAAAAAGCGGCTGTTGATTTCCTTGAAATGATCGACATCGACCAGGCCGATGGCCAGCGAACACGGATAGCGCTCGCGGCGGCGCAGCTCGCGCTCCGCCAGCCGATCCATCGCACGGCGATTGGACAGATTGGTAAGCGGATCGGTAAGAGCGAGCTTTTCGAGCATCTTGTTTTTCTGCTCTAGCTCGTGGTTTGTCTCTTCAAGTTCTCGAGTGCGGTCCTGGACGCGTTTCTCCAGCTCCAGATTGAGTTGACGCATCTCTTCCACGAGGCGTTCATTGTTGCGCTCGAGCAGGACCGTTCGGCCGGCGGTGTGCAGCGTTTCAATCAACTCGTCGGCTCGCCACGGCTTGAAAATATAGCGAAAAACCTGGCCGCGGTTGATGGCATCGACGGCCTCTTCCAATTCGGCATAGCCGGTCATGAGCAAGCGAACGGTTTTTGGGAAGCGCTGCCGCACCCATTCCATGAGCTGGACGCCGCTAGTCCGGGGCATGCGTTGATCGGATAGAATGATGTCGATTTGGCGTTCGACGAGGATTTTCTGGGCCTCGTCGGCACAATTGGCGGTGAGAACTTCGAATTCGTTGTTCAGGAGCGCAGCGAGGGTGGACAGGATGCACGGTTCGTCATCCACCACTAACAAGGAACACTTGAGCGTTGACACTGTGGGCACCTCATGCGGGCATCTCACCGATCCTCAAGACGCACGCTACTCCGGAGGGGGTCCGGCACCTTACAATCAACATATAGCTCATGGGCGGCAAAAAACAAATGTGCGCATGGCGCCCAAACCTGCGGGCGTGCGCTGAACCTCGAATTCCCAAGGTTCAGCGCACGCATCACGAGCAGGGCAAACGGGATAGGTCCTACCGGTTCTTATCGCGCCGGTCATAAAGGTCCGCCCC
>DASRAT010000605.1:0-6639 GCA_035638015.1 Gemmataceae bacterium
GGCACGATTTTCAATTGCAAGGCGTCGAGCCAAGCGCGGAGAGTGGGATGCACTTCGCTCCGCGTCACGGTGCCGCGACGCAGGGCTTTCATAACCGCGGATTGATAGACCAAACCGCCGAAGATGCGCAATAGCACATAGACCGGAAACATGCACAGGCTCAGTTTAAACAAATACCAGGCGAATTGGGTCAGGCCTTCCTCCGGTGTCGGCGCCGCATTGGCCTGAAAGGTCTCGGTTAACACCACGAACCGCGTGGCATTTAGCAACAGTGACCAGACGCCGATCATCATGGCCAGGATGACGTAGGCGGTGATGCGAGCGCGGACCAAACGCCAAACGAAATGGAAGTCGAAGAACGCTCTTGCCTGTCCAGTGGCGGCCTGATGAGCTTGAGCCATCGGCACGTAAAACATCACGCCGACAAAGACAAAAATGCCGAGAAAGCCCATGGTCGGCCCGAGCCAGGCTTGTTCGTAGCCGCCGTGGAAAGAATTGATCCAGCCTTGTTCCCAGGACCATAACATCAATAGACAGGGCAGGCCCGTCAGTGCATAAGTGCAGAAGGTGGCTTTGATGCCCAGCTTGAAGTTGAGCCACAGCGATTGAACAGGACTTAGCAGGATGCGACGTATGCGAGTGAAAAGACCAGGTGGTTTGCCGTTTTTAGGCCGTCGCACATAGGTCCGCAGGTGGTTGCGGAGAAACCAACGGGGCCGGGGCGAAGGTGCATCCGGTCCAAGCGAGGCGCAAAACTCAGAAAATGTCAATGCATCGCGGACCGGGCTACGCCACCACCAGCAGCGCAGCACTACCATTTGCACAACGCGATTGGTCCAGCCGACTGCGATAATGGAGGTGATCCAGCTGAGAATGAAGAAGTTGAAGCACATCGCGGCGCCGCCGAGCCAGCGCCAGGTCCAGGCTACAAGAGCGACTGCAAATGAAGCCAATCGCTTGAGTACGGTTGAGCGAGAACGGACCGTGACAGGCAGCGTGACCAACTCCGGCAACGGCGGCGGTAGCAGCTGGTTCACGTCAGCATCTCCTCGAAGACACCGGCGCCGGCGTCCACTTCGGGTGTGTTGAAATCCATGATCTTGCCGAGCGTGGCGGCGACGCTGATTTGTTGATGGGCCGAGTGTCGGCTGACGACCTGGCCGCCGCGGACGATGCTGGGCCCAGACGCCAAGACGAAAATCTCGCGCGAGCTGCGCGAATTGAAATGGTGCTGGAACGGCACCGGCATGGCGCGATTGCTGTCACGGCCGCAATCGGGGACCAACAGAAACACGGTGTTATCTCGGTAAAGCGGATCGGCCTGGACGGCGTTGTAAATCTCGCGCACGCCTTCGTCGATGATCGAGATCCCACGGGTGTAAAACGAGCGATTGCCCCAGTGGACATAATCGGTGTCTTGATAGTTGATCATCATCAACTTGGGCCGCAATTCTTTGAGCGCCCACAGTGTTAGCGTGGTCAATAGCCGGTCTTTGCGAGGATTGACCAGGCCGCTGGATCCGTAATGGCCGCGCCATTTGCGCCAGAACGCCTCCAGTTCCGGGCTGATGATGGTCATGTCTTGTCGGTAATCGCGGCCGTTCATTTCGTCGAGCTTCTTTTGCTTTTCTTCGCGGTCATGCGCGGTCAGCAGATTGCCGCCGGCTTGGCGGTCTACTTCCAGGGCGTCACGCAGTAGAAACTGTTTGTAGTGAAACAGACTTAGCACGGTCGAGCGATACTGAATGCCGTAGGGCCGGCAATTGCTGAACGTGTAGAAATCCTCGTTGATGCGGTCTTCGCCGTTGATGATGAGAGCCTGGTGCGCTGCCACGTCGTATTTGTGACGGAAATATTCGAAGACTGTCGGCACAATGGGAATGAAACGGTCGGCGAAAGGTTTGTTTTCAATGTCGGCGTAAGCGGCATAACGGCCGGTCATGATGTAAAGCGTGCCCTGGCCATGACTGGTCTCGATTTTGGGTGACGAATCAATCTCGACATTCGGAAAGCAGACCCCGTTTTTCTTGAAAAGCTCGTGGTAAATGAACGGGCAATAGGTATTGGCCGGATCGAGGATGGTTTCGAGACGGCGCACACCGCCGCCGAAGCGAACCAGAATCACGTTGGGTTTGTCATCTCCATAAGGGACACGTGGTGTGTTGTCCTGAAAGTCAAACTCCGGCCCGGTTGGCCAGCGGCCGTCGGCCATCGGTCGTGGAGCGCTGGCGCTGAGCGACAGGCCGGCGGCCGCCGCGCCAATAGCGGCAGTTTGTTGCAAGAAACGGCGACGGTCGATCGACATCATTGCCCTCCTGCCACTGGCGGCATTACACGTGCAACTTCACTATAATCGCTGCTGCTCCAAACGCCAGTGCGTAACGACACAAACGGCCTTCACATGCTAATAATCACCCCTCATCTCCAGGTGCAGGAAAGCGAATTTGAATGGAGTTACGCGCGCTCCGGCGGGCCTGGCGGGCAGAACGTCAACAAGGTTGCCACCAAAGCGGTGTTGCGTTGGAATGTAACAAACAGCCCCAGCGTCCCTGACGCAGTCAAGGCTCGGTTTTGCGCTCAGAACCGCGGCCGCCTCACCGATGAGGGCGTCTTTTTTACATCTTCAGACACCACTCGGTCTCAGCTCCGCAACAAACAAGAATGCCTCGACCTTTTGGCGGCGTTGTTGTTAGCAGCCACTAAGTTGCCACGCCGCCGCGTCAAAACTCGACCGACAAGGGGATCCAAGGAACGCCGATTGAAGGACAAAAGGGAACGCTCGTTCACCAAAACACAGCGCCAAGGCCCCAAAGACGATTGATAAGTCCGCACATCCCGCATTGCTGTCACAAACAGCCCAGCCCTCCGTATGAGGAAGTGTACTGATACTTCTGCATCGTCCGGAGAGCCGTCATGATCGCTTCCCCTCGAATTCGTTTTCGGCCGTTTCTCACGGCAGCAGCGGCACTTGTGGTGCTGCTCAGCTATGTTCACAGCGCTTCCGCGGACGCCTCCTTGCTCCGCATTTTTCTCGTCATCGACACCAACGCCGCCAAACGCGGCGGTTCCGATAATATTCACCGTCCGGCCCAACAGGCCAACCTCAAATACATGAAGGACGTCATCAATGAGGTCTATGGCAGCGAAAATGGCAAATTCAAGGATCGCCTTTATCTCGATGTGATTCAGGGCGACGATGTCACGCCGGAGAAGATCCGCGCTTATTTCAAAAAGCTGCCTTACAACCCCAAGCAGGCCTTGCTGTTCTACTACGGCGGCCACGGCGGCACCGATAAAGACAAGGGCCATTACTTGGCGACGAGCGGCGGCAATATTCTCCGCAGCGAGATCAAGAACATGATGCTCAACACGGGCGCCCAATCGGCCTTCATCATCTCCGATTGCTGCAGCGATTACGTGCCCTTTGGCAACCAACCTGGCGGCGGCCGCAGCCTGCTGTTGAACGCCAGCCTGCTCAGCTTCGCCCAGCCCAGCTTTGAGCTGGCCGGCATGCCGGAAAGCCAACAAGCGACCGGCGGGGCGAAAGCCAATTCGAAACTGTTTTACGATTTGTTTTACAAGACCGAAGGCGTGGTCGATTTCACCGCCGCAACCAAGGGCACAGTGAGCTGGTGCAACTCCAATGGTGGTTACATGACGCGCGTACTGGCCAAGGCGCTGGCCGATTCGACCAACGCTCCATCGCAAGCAGTGCGGCCCGACGCGATCAACTGGCCGAGCTTCTTCGCCAAAGTGAAGGAACGGACCACGGCAACCTTCAATGACATCAAGTCCAAGGCGGCGGCCAACGATCCGATCTTGAAGGCGACCTCGATCCAGACACCGGAAGCGGCCCAACTCGGCGGCTGGCCGACACAAAACCGCAAACTGCTGAAGGTGAAAAACGAGACCAGCGAGAAGATCAAGGTGTACGTGAAATATTACGATCTCAATCCCACCACGAACCAATGGGAATGGCGCTCGGCGACGGAAAACGGCAAGTACTTCATCATTGAACCGGGCGCGGAAAAGACGCTGAACGACAACGGCTGGCTGATTGGAGGCGCACGGATTCGCATCTGGGCAGCGTCGGCGCAAAGCAACCTGATGTGGAGCAAGTACCGCGACCAGGATTTGGTGCTGGTGCCCCAGGGTGGCTACCACGGCCCGGTGGCCAGCCATACGCATAAGTTCCTGCCGTGACGGCGACCGGCAGTTGTGAGCCGCGGCTCTCCAATTTGGGGGCCGCGGCTTTTTATTTGCGCGCGGCGGCAGGCGGCGGCGTTTGGGCGGCGGCTTTTTTGGCGATGCGCTCAGCCTCTTTCTTGGCGCGTTTGAGGCGGGCCGTGCGGCGAACTCCGGGTCGGTTGGCTCCCATTATTTCAACTCCTATTTGACGAATTTCGGCTGAACAAGTCACTTGCACAATGTATTGCTGGCAGTCCTTTACGACACTCTAACTGTCTTGCGAATGCTCAAAATCGCAGCTGCAACCGCCCCAACCGCCGCACTGTCTCCGCCATCAGCCGATCTTCTTCCACCTCGTCCGCAGCCAGATATGTCGCCGAAAATCGCAGATAGGGCCCAGCATTGTCCCACGGCACGCAGATCACTGATTGCTCCTGGATCAAAAACTGCGACGCTTCCTCCGCGTTCGCGAAGGTCTTGCCTCCACAGCTTTTCGGCGCTCGCGCATAGAGGAAATAACTCCCGCCTGGCATCTTTGCCTTGAAACCGACTTGATTCAGCGCAGACACGAGCTTGTGCAGGCGGCGGCGGTATTTTTCTCGGACGCGGTCGCCCAACTCGGGATGTTCCAGAGCCGCTCGCGCTGCTTGTTGAATTGCCATGAATTGGCCGGAGTCGCTGTTGTCTTTGACGTCGGCGAATGCTTGCACGATGGTTGGATGGCCGCAGACAAATGCCATGCGCCAGCCGATCATGTTGAAACCCTTCGACATCGAATGAATCTCGACGCCGACCTCCTTGGCCCCTTCCACTTGCAAAAAACTCAGCGGCGGGCCGTCGAAGGTCAGCAGAATGTGGGCTGCGTCCTGAACCACGACAATGCGATTGGTCAGGGCGAAGTCGATGACGTGCTTGTAAAAATCGCGGCTGGCAACGGCGCCTGTCGGGCTGTTGGGGTAATTGAGCACGAGCAGCTTGGCCCGTTTCTTGATGTCGGCGGGGATGCTGTTGAGATCGGGGCGGAAGCCGTTTTCTTCCAAGAGAGGAAGGTTATGGACTTCGCCGCCGTAATACTTGGTGTGCGTGCCGGCGACGGGATAACCGGGCACCGTCATCAGCGTCACATCGCCGGGATTGATGAAACAGGCCGGCAGCATTGCCAACGCGGGCTTGGAGCCGATGGCGTGGTTGACCTCCGTGGCGGGATCGAGCGTGACGCCGAAAACCTTTTTCATGAAACCGGCGGCGGCTTCCTTGAAACTTTGAATGCCGTTGTCGGCGTAGCCGCGGTTTTCAAGCTTGTCGATCTCGCGCTTGCCGACTTCGCGGATGATGGGATCGGCCATGTCGTCGTTTTCGCCGATGCCGAAATCGAGCAGCTGGCGCTCGGGGTGGGTGGCCAGAACCGCCCGCTTGGCGCGTTTGATCTTTTCGAACTTGTAGATTTCGGTGCCCTTGCCGTAGTTGACGCCGCCGATGCGGTCGGCGAAGAGGGACTGGAACCATGGGTCTTGTTGGGTGGTGCTCATCGTTTTGCATATCCTTTAAGGCCCGCGCGGCCCTGCGGGCCGCGGCTAAACGTGCGGGTTGGTATCAAATATACCGATTGCTCGGCCCAGCTAACAGAGGGCAACCGTTAGGAAGGCGACACTTGCGATAACGGATTATTCGCTGCAAATGGCAATTGCGGCCTACCCCAACCGCCACGGCTGCGGTAAAATGAGCCGGGGAACCTGCGCATCACGATTCACTCGCAAATCTGCTTGCGCCGCTTGAGACGGGGAAATCACTGTGCCGCTGACTACGCCGGATCGCGACCTGCTCAAGCGCTGCCTGAGTCATCAGGCTGGCTCGTGGAACGAATTCGTCGACCGCTATTTGGGCCTGATTTATCATGTTATCAACCACGCTTCGCACTTGCGGAGCGTGCCGCTCAAGCCCGAGGACGTGGAAGATTTGGCCGCGGAGATATTGCTGCAAATCGTTGGCGACGACTATGCTGTCCTGCGGAATTTTCGCAAAGAGAGCAGTCTGTCCACCTATCTAACCGTCATAGCTAGAAGGATTTGCGTCAACGAATTGGCCAAGAGACACGGCACCCGCGAAGTGCAGCCGCAAATCGACGGCAAACCGCTCGTGGACAAGGAAGCCGATGATTCGCCTCGCAGCGCCGGGTTGGAAACATTAGAAGAGGTGGGTAAGCTCCTGAAAAAGTTGCCATCGCGGGAGCGGCAGGTCGTGCGGCTGCATTATCTGGAAGGGCGGAGCTACGAGGAGATTAGCACGCAGCTGAGCATACCAGTGAACACTATCGGGCCGATATTGTCTCGTGCGCGGAAAAAGTTGCGGGAGGGGACGAAAAGTCCGCCGAAGGCTGCTATTGCACCGCCGCCGGTGAGGCGGGCAGTGCAGCAGCCGAAATCAGAATCTGAATGATGCAATGAGTGCTTT
>DASRAT010000606.1:0-3032 GCA_035638015.1 Gemmataceae bacterium
ATTTGGGAAGTTTGCCTGGTTCGGGCAGCGGCTGGAAGCTGTCGGCGGTGGTCAACGCCCAGACGGGCGAGATCGGCATCGACCTGTTCAGTCCGACGCCGATCGTGAGCGCCGGCGGCGGCAGCCTGGTGACATTGACGCTGCATGTGTTGTCGGATGCACCTGCGGGGGCCAGCGGCATCAACCTGGTGCGTTCGGTGAACCCGACAGGCCAGCGGCAGTATGTGACGACAGCGTCGGACGCGGCGGGACCTTACATCTTGCATCCTGCGGTGACGGACAACGCGGATGCCGGCGTGGACGGCATGGTAAGCCTGCTTGCGACATCGACCATGTTAATGCAAGTCAGTAACGCGGCTTCCCTGGAATTCAATGACCCGAACACCGTGGCTGAAACAGCGACAGCATTACCGCCGGCGCTTGCGGGAAATCTGACGCCCAGGCAAGAATTGTTTTTTGATCGAATATTTGCGGACCTGGAAGCGGCCAGAAGTGCCAACCCAGAATGGACTTCTTTTGATTCGCTCGGCGACTCGGCGTTGGAGGGCGCACCATTAATCGCCCACGACATTATGGTGGCGTCGCCAACGTCAAATGAGTCACCTTGGGACACGGCAGCGGAAGGTTATTTTGCCAAGCTGGGGCTGGCAGATAATCGCGCCCGCAAAGCACCGAAAAACGGCATTGCCTACGGATTTGAGCCGAATGGTGACAGTTTTGATCTGGAGTCGTGAACAACTCGCTCGATTTGCTTGACCACCGCGCTTCTGCGAAAATGCGTTTTCTAACGCGGCGCAACCTGCCGCTCCGGCATCGCGCCGGTTTTCTCCCTTTCCACCCACTTTCGTTGTGATCGTGTGACAGAGCACTAGGTCGATCCGATTGAAGCAGGTAACGCAAAGAGTCGATTTGCCTTCGGCTTGTAAGTTCTCGGCGCACCGCAACCCTACCTTCGCGGCCACGCGCGGGGCGGGGGCACTTACTTCTGTGATTCAATTCATGATAGCGCCGCCAGGACGAAGCCGCCGCCAGCGCGCCTGGGCCATTGCGAACATCTCGCGGAAATCAACGAGGGCGGCGACACCAGCAGGCGTGGGCAGCGCAACCTCGTCAATCAAGGCAAACGCCTCGCAAATCTCCGTAGCCAGGTCGTCGCCGACCGCGGCCACGTCGGCGGCCACCACCCACGGAAGACCCCAGAAGCCCGCTTCGAAAAAGTCCATAAGCAGGATCCACTCATAAAGATGCACGTAGGGCACCTGAAACAGCGTCCGCACGGACAGCGCTCGGCCGTAACGCGGGATGGGCGGTGTCCATTCCGCGGCGTTCCGCAACAGCGTCACGCCTTCCTGGTAGAGAATCGTGTCAATCAGGTAATCCTTGGTGTGGCCCAGTTCGTGCCCAAACCAGGTGAAGCAAAGGGCATCGATGCATGGGTCATCCTCGGGAGAATACGGAACGTTGATACTCATGATGCCCGGAAGGGTGGGGTCGGAAAAGGCGCCGACCACTCCCTGGGCCAAAGTGGGAAACTCAAAGCCTCGTACGGCGTGGATAAAGGCCTTGAACTCGCGGTAAATCGCCGGGGAGTTGCCGCGCATGGCGGCCAGCACATCCGCAACGAGCCCGCCGGTCAAGGCCGCGTGCGCCTGGAAATTTTGAAAAGCAACAGCGTCATAATGAACCCGCGAATGGCCAACGCGGGGGGCGCACTGCAGACGCGTTCGGACGTGCGGGTGAGGAAACGTTAGCCGCCGGCGGTCCACCGGCTCGACGTTGTCCACGAGCATTCGCAGGCAGTCGTCGTGGGACATCGTCAGGAAGGGCGGGTCGCGGTCGCCCAACCGCCAGCACGCTTGCTCCGCTTCGAGCGACAGCACCACGCGCTGACAACCGAGATCATCCTGCCGCTCGGTTTGGAGTATCAGCGTCCAGTCAGAGAAGGGGAAGGCCAGCCGGCCCAGAACGTCGGTGCATAGGTCGTGCTCGCCCAACCACTGGCGCTGGTTGCGGAGTAGGAGCACAAGATCAATGTTGTCCAGGGCTGCCCGGTCTGCCGGGGGAGCCCGGCCAGGCGGTCCGGGCGCTGCGACACTGTTGTGCCAGCGCTCTAAATTGGCAGAGAAAGGGGCAAGGGTATGCATGGCTTCGACCAAAAGGGGATCGCACAGCAACCGGTATTTGCTGGCCGAAGCGCCGCTGCTGACAAGGGCCAGCAGGTTGGCCAGCGGCCGCCCTAGCTCGCCGTGGGCCTGCAACAACAACTCCGCGTGGGCCGCCGCGGCCCTTTCCAGGATCTCTCTGGTGTTGTAGCGTGATCCGCCTGGGGCACGAAAAATGCAATGCACAAGTGCTGCAGCATTGGCCATGGCAGAACGTCCCTCCGCTCGCGAAGCGCGGATGTTCTGAGGTTCGATAAATGTAGTGAGAAGTAATGTAGTGTACCGAGTTGCGAATGCTGATGCTAGAGAAATGAGAGGACCAGAGCGGTTTAGCGGTTTTCAGATTACAGATCGGAGGTTGCGAATTTCAGCCACCCTTGGCGACATAGCAGCCTGTTTGTGGGTCAGGACATTGCACGGCTGCGCAAGGATCAGGGATTGCGGGAACTTCGAAACTCATCCCCGCCGCGCGTACAGCCACTGGCCGCCTTCTTCTATCCATAGCTTGCCGCGACCCTGGAAATCTTCGCGGCGTAGTGTGGCCGGATCGCGATAATCCAGGCCGACCGCCCGACAGTCTTCCGCGCTGATCTTCGATGCCAGCGTGACGCGGAACGGGAAGCGTTCCTGGCCATTAACTCGCGTGCCCAGACCGCGGACGTTGATGACATGAGCTGCGACGTTGCGATCGACGTCCGGGCAATTGCGGCAGTGATTAACCACGTAATCCAGTCCGTGATAACCAAGTGCCCGGATGGCGCTGTCCAGTGCCGGTTTCGAATGAAATACGTCGATGTGCGGCGCGTAAAGGATGATCTCGCCCCCCTCGGCCATCACGCCCGGCCGCTGCAGCTTGTACGAGCCCTTGCC
>DASRAT010000607.1:0-2510 GCA_035638015.1 Gemmataceae bacterium
CAGGCGGAGCTTATCGTCGTGGCGCTCCAGCTTAACGCGACCATAGCGGCTCACCAATTCGCCAATGTCGGTTTGCAGGTTGACTGGCAGCGGGAACTTGCTGAAACGGGCCAGCGCGTCCACCATTGCGTCGGCGGTGAGACCGGCGGCGGCGGCGTTCCATAGCGAAAGGGGAGTCAGCCGATAGGTGTGAATATGCTCAGGGCTTTTTTCCAGCTCGGCGAATGGCGCCAGCGCATCGCGGGCCTCGGCGTAGCGGGGATTGTCCACCTCCACCAGAATCGTGCGATCCCCTTGCACGATCAGGGGGTTTGTGGGGTCATACTGCATGGACGGCCTGTTCCTTGCCAGAGCAAACGTGAAGCCACGAAACAGGCAGTTTAGTGGTTGGAGCGGGTGCGTGCAAGGTGAAGTGGCGAGGATGGTGAATGGTGAACGGTGGACAGCGGACGGTGCAAAACAAAAGCCCGGGGGTGGAAGCCGCGGGCTGGTGTGATTTTCCGTCCACTAACTGCCGTTCACCGTCCACTCATTTCACGATCTGGGCGGTAGCATAAATCTCAAAGGATTCCTCCCCAGGCACATCGGTCAGGACTCGGACGGCCCGCTGGAGTTGACCAACATGCTGCGGATTCAACGTGACCGACAGCACATGGACGTTCTTGCTTTCCGTGGTGTCGTCGCGGACGCTCAATTCTTTGTCGGTTCCCTGCACACTCAAGATGCGAAATGGCCGCACGCCGCGGACAATCACTTTGCGTTCGATCGCCTTGCCCGCCTTCAGCTCGCCCAGCGTCAGCGTCGACGGGCTAATGGTCAATTGCGGCTCGACTTCGACGGTCAGCGGCACGCGGATGCGCGGCACCTGCGGGTTGTTCGTCTGGAGCCAAACATCCGTGAACCACTTGCCGGCAGGCGTGTCGGGCCGCACCGACGCGGTCAGCTTGTAGGCGACTTCGCCGCCGCCGCGACGCACTTCCTGAAGGTTGGGTAGGACATAATTGCTGTCTGAGGCCGCGGCTGTGATCTGCCAGTTTTGATTGCCGAGCAAGGTGACATTGGTGGAAAACGCAGCTGGAGCGCCGCGTTTGACTTTGCCCAGGGCCAGCGATTCGGGCAGCACGCTGACATCGTCGCGGCTGTTGGCCTGTACTTTCAGCCGCACTTCGTCGAACTTGGGCTGATTGAACTGGACGTAAATGATGACTTCTTTGGTGCCCGAGAATCGCCGGGTGTCCATCTCGACCATAATGGCCGTTTCTTGGCCGGGCGCGAGCTGGTTTTGCAGCACCTTCGCCGAGGTGCAGCCGCACGACACGCGGACGCTGGCGATCTGGATGGGCCCGTTGGTCTTGTTGACGATGTGGAAGGGGTGCGACAGGGTGGGTCCGCGCGGGACACCGCCGAAATCGCGTGAAAATTCGTCAAATAACGAGTCCGCCCAGGTGGAGGCGGAGGCGGTGCCGGACATGGCTAAGCCCAACACCAGCACAAGAGAATACCGCAACATGATGCCTGGTTCCCTGCTGCAAGAGGCCGAGGGGTCCGCCGAGTTGCCGCCACGCGCGGCAAACTCATGTAGCATCCATGCCAGCGGAAACAGACTTGTAAGGGGGTCACTATCCTATGCCCCCCGCGAGCAGGTCTGTCAAACCGCGGCTGCGTGAATCCACGCAAAAGGCGAAAAGCGGACGCATCCAGAGGCGATGCTGGCCGCACAATCGCCATCTCTTTCCAGGGCGGAAAGGAAGGCGGCGGGCACTGGTGGAAAATCATGGTGTGTCGTGGCAAGCCCGCCGCTCTGGTAAAGTCGGCAAACGAGGGGACAGGTCATCAGGAAAAAAGGGCAACTTGCGGCAAACGGGTTGACAGCGGCAGTTTCAGGCCTCCGCCCTGCCCAAGACGGCCAAAATTACCCGCTCAGCGCCAGCTTTACGCAGCGCCCGCGCCGCTTCATGGGCCGTGCTGCCAGTGGTCATGACGTCATCAACAAGCAGTACAGACTTACCCGACAAGGGTACAGTTCGCCGGGCCACAAATGCTCCGCGCATGTTTTCACGCCGAGAGGTGGGCGACAAACTTGTCTGCATTTTCGTTGCGCGCAGGCGGCGAAGGCCATAGGCATGACAGGGGACATTAAGGGTGTTAGCCAGCGCTCGAGCCAGGGCGTCGCTCTGGTTGTAGCCGCGCTGCCAGCGCCGCCACCAATGCAATGGCACGGGCACGACACATTGAATGCCCAATTCTCGGAGCTTGTCAGAGAGGCTCGCCGACCATTCGGCGGCGATGATTTCCGCCAGACCCTCGCCAAGGGCGTCTTTGGTGCGCAGAATCACGTCGCGCAATGGACCTTCGTAGGGGCCCAGACGCACGGCGCGATCGAACGCGAAGCCCTGGTCACGGCAGGCGGGGCAACCGTTTTCCACCTGGGCGAATGGTCCGACGGTTGCGGCACAGCGGGGACAACTTGGACGTGGGTCGGTGAACAAAGCTGCGTGACAGGGTAGGCA
>DASRAT010000608.1:0-4988 GCA_035638015.1 Gemmataceae bacterium
CACCATCTCATAGGCGCTGGCGCTGTGAATCTGCATGGAGGACACCATCAGCAGCTGCGGAATGGCGCCATCGATGCGGGCTTCGCTGACTTTGAAGTTCTTGTTCCACTGGCGCAGGACGATGCGCGTCTTGGCGAAGCCGGAGCTCACCAGGGCGGCCGCGACGGCGCGGGGACCAGCTGTAAGCAGGCGCATGTCGGCGAACAGAAACGGTCCCAGGCGGGTGCGGAAATCGAAAGCATAGCAAACCAGGGCTGCTATGTCGCGCGTCGCGGGATTGGCTCGCAGGCGTTGTTCCAGTTCGTTGTATTGCCCGGGACGGGTATAACGGTCGTTCTTCGGACGACTTAGCAATTCCATGACGCAACCCTTATTGGAGAACGCGGCAACCTTGTCAAACGGAACAAGTAAAGCAAACAGTAGAAAAAGGGGCGATCTTTTTCAAGGCCGACTCCCTTTCCATGGGACACCCAATGGGCGGAATCTGGCAAAACAGGAGGGTAACGTGCAATAAATGGACCACAAATGGCGCAAGGATGGCCTATTTCTTGACTGCTTCCACGCGCAGTGATTCGGCCACCGCCCGCATGGCCGCCATTTGTTCCTGGCTGCCGGCGCTGCAGAAAACATGAATCGCCCCTGTTTTGCCATTGGGATATGGCATGATAACTTCACACGTGAAAAGGCCATCCTTCGACCAAACCTTCCAGTCGACATTTTCGCCGAACAGCTTGCCTTTCAGGTCGTCCACTTTTTGCAGGGGATCGTTGGTCTTACGAAAAAGGAAGGCGGGATGGCCGCCGACGTAAATGCCGCAGCGCGCTGGCGCCTGGCCCAGCGGCGCGAGCTTTAGGACGTGGCATACCGCGAAATCCGGGCCATCTTGAAGCGATGCGGTGAACCCGGCTGGCACTGTCAGGCCAAGCTGTTCGCCGCCTATGCCGGGGAAAGTGCGCGGTCCCGCTGCCACAAATAGCGACTTGCTGCCGGCGTCCACCGTTGCGGCAATCTTCCTGGCAAGGGACTGCACGGCTGCCATATCCTTGGCGGCTGCCGGGTTGACATAGAACGCCAGAAATTGAACCGTGCCGTCGGTGTTGCCGACGTAGACGCCAAGCGCCAAATTGGCCTCTTGCTTGCCGTCACCGGCGGGAGGCGTCACGGCGACTGCTCTAAGCGGCGCCACCTCGAGTTTCTCGAATTTCATAGTCGCGGGGTCCTTGCCCCAGGTGTTGACCAGATCCGCGCGCACCGCCTGTTCCAGGTCGTCGCCCGCCAGCGCATACAACTCGGTCGCCACGAGCACCAAGCGCTCATGGCCGGCATCGACTACCACGCGCGTCTCGTCTTCCGCGTTTTCCGGAGCAGCCATGACGCTTTGCTGGCGAGCCTCCACCTTGGCGGTTGCCGGCATTTTTACGCTCAACCTTCCCGCGAGCAGCGAGATTGGCTGCTCATCAATGGCAAGCTTCGCAATGGACACACCTAAAGGATTGGGGATCTGCTCTTCTCCGGGTGGAATGGAGCTGCCCTTGGATTTAGTTGCCTTGGATGACTCCACAGGCCCAGTGGTCTTGGGCGATAGCGGTGGTTTCCTGCATGCCACACAGGCCGCTGTAAGCATCACGATCACTTGTGCTAAATGAGTGAGACGCACACCGAATATTCGTTTCATTTCACCCCCCCACAGCGACTTTTCGGGGCCTCTTTTGGTCATGGCCTGTTTCCGTAACTCTATTGTCAATCAATGGTTGCTACAGAGCGACTATTCCGGATTCGTTGCACACCGTATCACCTATTGTCCCGAATTCACCGCCTGACCGGCATCCCCAGGAATTTCGGCCGAAACCAGTCACGTGACGGCAGCAGCACGGTGCCGTCCGTCAGCGCCACAAAAAAGCGGTCCGTGCCATAAGGGACCGGCGTGGCCGCGGCGGCGACGTTGGCATGCAGCGTGTAACCCAGGCCCACAAGTTGGCGCGTGCTCGGGTCGAGGGCCTGTATTTGGCCGCCTTCATCAGCCACGATGAACAACCCATCAATGAGATGCGGTTCACCCACGATGTCGGACCGAAAGGTAAAGCCTTGCGCCTTGTCGCTCTGCGGATCGAGCCAGACCAGCCGCCGTCCGCCAACCACCACGACTATGTAGCCGCCACGCACGAACGGCCCCGCGGTGATGGCGTCGCTCATAAGCCATTCACGCACGAAGTGAAGATCGTCGCCTTGCAACAGCGTGACGCGGCGATCCACATCGGCAATGCACACACGCAGTTCACTCGACGGCGGCCCCGAGGCGACCGCGACGATTCGACTTTTAGCTTTGGCCGTCTTGAGGCGGACGAGCACATTGCCATTCAAACGCCAGAGGGTCACGCCTTTGCTGCCATCGTTGCACGCAATCATACTGGGACCGACGGCGACAACATGGCCCAGGGCGTTGCTGTCCGCCTCCGGAGAACGCCAATCGCCCATGGCCAAGACTTTCCCGCCGTTGATGCACGCCAGCCGGCCGTTGGCCAGGGGCAAAATCACCGTGTCGCCCACCAGCGCCGGCGTTCCCGCGGCAGCTGCGTCGAGCGTGACAGGGCCGCCCAGTGCATTCGTGATGCCAGCCTGGTGTTTCCAAACATGTGCCTGATTATTGTGAACCGCCAGTGCAATAAGTGATTGTCCATCGGCATGGGGCAATAGCCAGGCTGCACCAGCTTGATTGCGTACCGCCTGGTAACCATTGACCTGCCACAAACCGCCCGGCAGATGAGCAGGTTTTTGCGGGTCGAAAGTCAGCAAATCACCGCCTTGGTCCCAGGCCAACACTTTGCCCCCACCGACCAGCGGCGAACCTTGCGGCAGAAAGCCGATCGGACGCTGCCAGCGAATACTGTGTTCGTTGAGATCAACGGCGGTCAGCCAGCAGGCACGGCCATCGGGCGACTCGGTGACAAGGAACAGCATGCTGCGGCCGTGGCCATCCACAAACTCCTGGCCGGCATGCAAGGCCGATCCCACAGGCCCGAGCGAGGCGCGGCCTACGATGCGCCAGCCTTCCTTGGCCGACAGCGCCGCTTGAAAATGATGCAAACTGCCATTGGCCAGCACCCAAAAGTTTTGACTATCGGCATGGACCACCGCGGGCCGGCCTTTGGCAGTGACGGAATCGCCCCCGGCCAACGTCTGTCGGTGCACGGCAAAGATGTCGGCGTCACGGTTTTCGCGCTGGCGCAATCCAAAGACGGCAAAGGCGCCAGCATCGGTGACCAGGCTGACATGCTCCACACTGTCATGCGGCTTGAACCAGGTCCGGCCGGGCAGCTTGTCGCCCAGCACGGTGGGAGTTGCATGGGGGCTGGCAAACGGCAGAACGAAGGAATGCAACAGCGTGCCGTTGTCATCCTGGCACAGCAGCATTTGCGCCGGCGCCGGCCCGGCCTTGCTGGGGTCCAGCACATCGCCGCGACTCAGCGACAAAATGACAGGCGGGCAATGCAACGAGCCGCTGGGATGGCCAGTGTAAAGGATGCCGGCGCAATGCCGTTGGGCCACGTCCAACACATAAACGCAACCGCGCTGGCCTGCGAAGAAGAGGTTGTCGGTGCCCGGTTGCCAGATGCCGCCGTGCGTCAACGTCTGGCCAAGTTGATAGCCGCCCAGGCGGCGGCCAGTGCCGAGGTCGATCTCGAACACCGCCCCCGATCGGCAAGCAACAAAGACATGGTTGCCGACGACGGTAGGCTGAGCCTGACAAGGCTCGGGCAGTGTCTGCCGCCACAAGGTTGAACCAACATTCCCGTCGAGGGCCAGCAACCCGCCGGCGTCGCTGGACACCACCAAAACGGTCGGCGGCGTCGCAGGCGTGCCTGGCAACCACAGTGGCAACGCCGTCGTGTCAACGCCGACTCGGCAAGCCCAACGCAGCGTTCCCGCGTCGGGATCGAATGCGTAAAGCACGCCGCGCACGATCGCCAACACTGGACGCGAACCCGCCTTGGCAACACCAAAGGGGCGCTGGCTGGTGACCGCAATGCTAGGCGGGCTGTCCCCCGCTTTCCATGGTGAGCTGTCCGCGGCCAGCTCAGGGTAAAACTTGATTGCCTTTTGGTGCTGTGCCGGCAAATCGTCTACCAGCGCTTTGATTTCGGGATCAGTGCCGAGCCCCGCTTTTTGCACCGCCAATTTGGCCTGTTCCACGGCGTCCAGCGACGGCGATGTAGTGCATTGGGCCAACAAACCCAGCACGAAATTACGGCTTTCTTCCTTCGCCACAGCCTGTTCGGCTACGATCAGGGCGGCGTCAATGCCCTTGGCCTGCTCCGCCGGCGCCGGCACGAACTTCTTGGCGGCAAGGTCGTTGAGCCGCCTGGCAGCCGCCAGCAGCGGCCGGTCCTTGCTGCTGGCCGCGAACGCCGTCAACTCTTCCACCAGCCGATACAAACTTTCGGAAACGTCTTCGCGATGCTTGGCCAGCAGCGGGTCGCTTTGGTACGTGTCCAGGAATTTGCTGAGCCGGGCGAGATGGTCAAGTGTTTCCTTGACATTCGTTTGCGTTTTGTGAATCGGCTCGCGGATATCGCTGAGTTCGGCGAAGAACTGGTAGACGGGCCGCTGCTCGCTGTCGGGAAAGTCCCGCAACAGCGAGGCGAACAAAACGGCTGCGTCGCCGAAGTTGCGATCCTTGTATTGCTTCTCGGCCCTGGCGAAACGCTCAGCCTCATCGCTGGGGGCGGGAGCGGTGAGGCGCCACACCAAACCGCCAGCGGCGGCGAGGATCAAACACACCAGCAAAATGGGCAACAAACGGCGTCGCCGTGGCATCTCGCCCGGCGGCAATTCGAGATTGCCGAGAACCGTCGAGGATGACTCGCCATTGCTTTCTGGCCCACCTGCAAGCTGCCGCACTGGCGGAGCGTCATCCATTTGGACAAAAGCCGGGTCGGCGAACGTCGGAACTGGCTGGCCAGCCAAAACCACGGGGCTGGCCCCGGCGA
>DASRAT010000609.1:0-3819 GCA_035638015.1 Gemmataceae bacterium
TATTTTCCCACCTTTTGCAGCCTTTCCCATCGATTTGACCCCGGTCTACGCCAGTTCACCCCCACAGCCGCAAAAGGCTCATTCCGGCCCCCTCCCAGCCGCCCCCCCTTGACGACGCGCCCTACACTTCACAGTAAAAGGACACTAAACGCCCGCTCACCGCCCAAGACAATGGGAGGAACCTGTCATGGCCGCAAGGAAGAAGAAAAGCCTGGTCATCGTCGAATCGCCCGCCAAGGCCAAGACGATCAACAAATATCTGGGCGACGACTACGAAGTTGTCGCCAGCAAGGGCCATGTGCGCGATCTGCCCAAGAGCCGCTTCGGCATCGACATTGAAAAAGGCTGGATACCGACTTATCGGCCGCTCAAGGACCGCAAGGATGTCTTGCAGTCCCTCAAAAAACAGGCCGCCAAGGCGGGTATGGTCTATCTGGCGCCTGACCCCGACCGCGAGGGTGAGGCCATTGCCTGGCATCTCAAGGAAGCGCTCGGCCTGGCCGACGACCGCATTCGCCGCGTCACCTTCAACGAGATCACCAAGACAGCCGTCAAGAAGGCGTTTGAAGACGCAGGCCATATCGACATGGACCGCGTCGCCGCCCAGGAAGCCCGGCGTTTCCTCGACCGCGTCGTCGGTTACAAAATCAGTCCGTTGCTTAGCCGCCGTTTGACCGAGACGCTGAGCGCCGGCCGCGTGCAATCCGTGGCGGTCCGCTTGATTGTCGAGCGCGAGCGCGAGATCCAGGCCTTCAAGCCCGAAGAGTACTGGAAGATCGCGGCCATCGTGCGCCCTTCCGCGTTCAGTTCGCCCAAGGCTGCCGTCACGCAGAAATCAGCAGCCAAAACCAAATCCAAACCCAAGGTTGAAACGCCACCGCCCGAAGGTGATGAGGCATTGCCGGAAGGAGCCTTCATCGCCGAACTGGCCGAATGGGCCGGCGAGAAGTTCAAGGCCAACAGCCAAGAACAATCCGATGCCATTGTTAACGCGCTGAATGGCGCCAATTACATTGTTAGCAAGGTCGAGCAGAAAGAACGCCAGGAAAAGCCGTCGCCGCCGTTCACCACCAGCACCTTGCAACAGCAGGCCAGCATCCGTCTGCGCTTCAGCGCCAAAAAGACGATGATGATCGCCCAGCGCCTTTATCAAGGCGTCGAGCTAAAAGGCGAAGGCTCAGTCGCTCTCATTACCTATATGCGTACTGACAGCACCCGAATCTCCGCCGATGCCCAGACCGCATGCCGCAATCTCATCAAGAAAGCCCACGGCGAGCCTTATTTGCCCGAAAAACCCAACGTTTATACGTCGGGCAAATCCGCTCAAGACGCTCACGAGGCCATTCGTCCCACCGACCTGGCATACACGCCTGAAGTAGTGGCCAAGAGTTTGCCGCTGGACGAGGTGCGTTTGTACACGCTAATCTACAATCGCTTCGTCGCCAGCCAGATGACGCCGGCGGTATTTGCCGTCACCAGCGTTGATGTCAGTGCCGCCCAGGGCATCTTCAAGGCCAGCGGCAAGATCATGAAGTTCGACGGCTATCGCAAAGTGCTGCCGCCAGGCGGCAAGCAGGAAGATACGCTGTTGCCGGCGTTGACTGAAAAGCAAGCGCTGGACCTGCTCAACCTGAATGCGACGCAGCATTTCACCGAGCCGCCTGCGCGTTACAACGAAGCCTCGCTGGTGCGAACACTCGAAAAAGAAGGCATCGGCCGACCCAGCACCTATGCCACGATCATCAGCAAAATCCAGGGATTCACGTCCAAGGAAGAAGGCAAAGCCCGACGGCCCTATGTCGAATTGAAGGAGCGCCGCTTCTATGCCACCGAACTGGGCATGACCGTGACCGATTTGCTCGTCGAGCATTTTCCCAAAGTCATGGACATGAAGTTCACCAGCCACATGGAAGAGGAACTGGATGAGATAGAGACCAAAAAGTACAAGCGCAATGATGTCCTCAATGAGTTCTACGGCACTTTCGAAACGGCATTGAAAGAAGCCGAAGGCAAGCTGGCGTCCGAGGGAGAAAAATGCCCCGAATGCGGCAAACCCCTGGTCGAGCGTTTCAGCCGCTTCGGCAGATTCTTCGGCTGCTCCGGCCATCCCGATTGCAAGTACATCAAACGCGGCGGCGGCCCGGCGACGCCGCGCGAGCCGCCCAAAGTCACCGAAATCCCCTGCCCCAATTGCCAAAAGCCAATGGTGCAGCGCATGAGCCGACGCGGGCCGTTTTTGGGTTGCTCCGGCTATCCCGAATGCAAAACGACTATGAATCTCGACGCCTCGGGCAAGGCCGTGGTCACCGCCACGCCGACCGATCACGTCTGCGACAAATGCGGCAAACCGATGGTGTTGCGGCAAGGCCCGCGAGGCGCATTCCTGGCCTGCACCGGCTACCCCAAGTGCCGCCGTGCCATGGACGTGGACGCCCAGGGCAATCCAGTCAAACCGATTGAAACGGGCATCAACTGCGAAAAATGCGGCTCACCCATGGCAGTCAAACGCGGCCCACGCGGCCCGTTCCTGGGCTGCACCGCGTATCCCAAATGCCGCAGCACCAAGCAAATCCCGGAGGAATTGAAGGAGAAAGTCAAGGATTTGATGCCCGCCCCGCGTCCAAAGGCGCCCAAGGTGGAAGTGTCGGAGACCTGCCCCGAG
Organism: Gemmataceae bacterium; assembly: GCA_035638015.1. Taxonomy (GTDB): domain Bacteria; phylum Planctomycetota; class Planctomycetia; order Gemmatales; family Gemmataceae; genus DASRAT01. The sequence goes on from DASRAT010000609.1 coordinate 2,663, forward strand.
TGCGGCTCGCCGATGGAAGTGCGTCAGGGCCGCCGCGGATATTTCCTGGGATGCACTACATTTCGCAAGACCAAGTGCAAGGGCTCACGCGAGGTGACCCCGGAGATCATGGAGCAACTCCAGGCGCAGCCGACGCCATAGCATACGAGCCGGAAGCGTAAGCGACGAACACGCCGGACCGTCGCTTACGCTTCCGGCTCAGCAGCTTTTCTCTTCGCGCAGTTCAACATTTCCGCCCAAACCCAACTTTTTCTTTTCCTTCACCGCGTTCCCCCTGTAAAGTGGGGAAGCCCGGCTTAAATTCCGCGCGTCCCCAAAGTGCAACGACTCATGAATATCGAAGTCTCTCCCGCCACGGCCCTGCAAAAACCGACCAGCGTTCGTTATCGCGTTCTGGGCCTGGCTTGTGCCCTGTCGATGATTACCTACCTCGACCGCGCTTGCATCGCACAGGTCATCGACTTCATCCAAAAGGACTTTCAACTCACCAATCGCGACATCGGTTGGATCATGGGCGCCTTTCTCCTGGCCTACTCGGTCTTTGAAATACCCAGCGGCTGGCTCGGCGATGTCTTCGGACCCCGCAAAACATTGATCCGGATCGTGCTTTGGTGGTCCTTCTTCACCGTGTTGACCGGCCTGATTTTCCCCATCGACGGTTGGTTGCGTTTCGGCTTTTGGCTGCTCGTGGTGGTCCGGTTCTGTTTCGGCATCGGCGAAGCGGGCGCCTATCCGAACATTGCGCGAACTTTTCACAACTGGTTTCCCTTCATCGAGCGCGGCTTCGCCCAGGGCGCCGTCTGGATGTCGGGGCGTTTTATGGGTGGCGTAACACCCTATCTCGTCAACTCCATGTTGATTGCAGGCGCCATGGCCGCCGACGGCACCCAGACCGTTTACTGGCGTCACACCTTTTGGATGTTCGGCTGCCTCGGCGTGGCATGGTGCGTCGTGTGCTGGTGGTGGCTCAAGGACCGTCCTGAACAAAACCCCTCTGTCAATGCCGCAGAATTAAAACTGATTGAAGCCGGCAAAGTAATTGCCGACCACCACTCTGGCGTGCCGTGGAAGCGCCTGGTCACAAGCGGAAACTTGTGGCTGCTGTGCATTGCCTACTTTTGCTCGTCGTATGGTTGGTATTTCAACATGTTTTGGTT
>DASRAT010000610.1:0-7677 GCA_035638015.1 Gemmataceae bacterium
TAAATAGACAGCGGGTGGCACGCCCGCCACCCAGCCGACGAACGAGTTGCGTTCCCTTTGCACCACTTCCTGGTTATTGCGCCAGGCGTTTCGGCACGCCCTCGATTTCGAGCCGTTAGCGTATAGCAGCACGTGCTGCTGCGTGGCGATTCATGTCTCACGGCATGCAACGAATCCAGCCGAACGGCAACTGGGGGATTAAATGTGATTTGCTGGCGCAACGCATTTTTTTGATCACAGGTTGCGCAAAAAGTCCAATGGAAAGTGGACAGGGCAGATCGAGGTATTTGTGGCATTTATGCGTACCCCCCTAAGCAATGAAACGAATTATTTGTCCCCGGGTTCTCCTCACCATTGAGCCCCATTTTTAACAGCTCCCCCATTCTCCCTCCGCCTAACTCCGCCTTGCATCATCCCGCCATCCTCGGGTACTCTTTGCCCCGCCAAATCCTGCCCCTTCAGGGCAGGCGCGTTCAGCGCGACGGAACCGCTGGGCGCGACTTCGGACGCTGACTACTCGCCGCCACGCCCCGCTGCCTCGCCGGCGCTCGCTCAGCGCTCCGCTCCCTACCAACGGAAGGGCTTTGCCATGACTCCCTTTTCCTTCCGCATTAGCGGCGTCGTTTGCATCGGTCTTTGCCTTGGCGCCCTGCGGCTGCCCGCGGCGCCTCCCCAGGTTGCGCCAAGTCCTCCGCTTGCGGGCCAACGGCAAGTTGAAAACTTGCCGCCACAGCGCAACGATTGCCACGGCGATCCACTGCCCGAGGGAGCGCTCGCTCGCCTGGGCACCACGCGTTTGCGCCATAACGACGGCGTCAGCCATGTCGCTTACTCGCCGGACGGCAAGCTTTTGGCTTCCACCAGCCGCGATCGCACGCTCCGCATCTGGGAGAGCGCGACCGGCCGCCAGGTGCATGTGTTCCAGGAAAAGGAAGTCGATTTTTATGCGGTCGCCTGGTCGCCCGACGGCGCGACCCTGGTCGCGTCTTGCGGCGATCATTTCAAGGGTGGGAACATCGCTATTCGTTTCTTTGATGTCCAAACCGCCAAGGAGACCAAACGACTTGCCGGCCACGACCAGGCGGCCTACCAATTGGCGTTTAGCCCGGATGGCGCCACGCTGCTATCCGTTAGCTCCGCCCAGGTGATCCGCTGGAACACGGCCAGTGGCGACAAGCTGAGCGAGTGGAAAGCGCATCCTTCGGCGGCTCTGACCGTGGCCCCCGACCGGGCCACGTTGGCTTGGGTCGATGGCGAAACCGAAGACAAGACGGTCCACATCGTGGACGCCGTCACCGGCAATGAGATTCGCAGACTCAAAGACAGCCATGAGCAAGCCATCGTTTCCATCGCTTATTCGCCCGACGGCAAACACCTCGCTTCCGGCAATTTGACCGAACCGATTCAGCTTTGGGACGTGGCTACTGGCAAGGTGGTCCGCCGCTTCGAGCAGCAGCAAGGCGGCATGGCCCTGAAATTCTCGGCTGACGGCAAGACGTTGGCTTGCGGCACCATGGACGGCAGCGTCCGCCAATGGCAAGTCGAGACCGGCCATGAGTTGGCGAAGATGAGCGGCTACCGTGGCTGGGTCAACGCCATCACCTTCTCGCCCGACTGCAAAACACTGGCTTTGGCCGGCTCAGACTCGCAGGTGATTCACCTTTGGGACTTGGCTTCGGCCAAGGAATGCAGCCCCGCCCAGGGGCACCACGGCCAAATCTACGCCGTCGCCTTCGCGCCCAACGGCAAACTGATTGCCACCGGTGGCGGCGATTTTCATGACAACGACGAGTGCATTCACCTCTGGGACGCGGTCACCGGCAAGGAAGTGCGCCGACTCAACGGACATGCAGGCAAGGTTTATGCCTTGCATTTCTCGCCCGACAGCCAACGCCTCGTCTCCGGCAGCGAAAAGGAAGAAAACTTCCGCGTTTGGGACGTGGTCAGCGGCACGCAACAGGCGCCCTTCAAACGCAAAGAAGTGGTCAAAGACGAAGCGGGCGAATACCGCGTTTCCGCCGTGGCCTGGTCACCCGACGGCAAATTGCTGGCTTCGGCCCACGACCAGGGCGTTTTGATTCTCTGGGATGCCCAAAACGGCGCCGAACTGCGCTGCTGCGAAGGCCACGAGGGGATCATCCATTCCTTGGCTTTTTCGCACGACGGCAAACTCCTGGTCTCCGGCGGCGTGGACCGCACGGTGCGCATTTGGAAGACTGCCAACGGCAATGAAGAACGATGCCTGGCTGACTTGCCCGACGGCGTCAAATCCGTGGCTTTCTCGCCCGATGGTCGGTTGGTAGCTGCCAGCGCCGGCGACTTTGACGGCATTAACTACGTTTGGGAAACGGCCAACGGCCGCGAGGTGTGCAAGTTGCCGGCCGTGAAGGGCCGCGTCTATCAAATCGCCTTTTCGCCGGACGGCAAGCTGCTGGCCGGGACCGGGCCGGACAATGCCTTGTGCGTCTGGGAGATTGCCACCCAGGCTGAGCGCTGCCGTTTTCCCGGGCACGCCAGCGGCGGTCTGGCGGTCGCCTTTGCGCCCGACGGCAAGACATTAGCATCAGGCAGCCAGGACACGACGGTGGTGCTGTGGAACATGGCACACTGCCCAGATGCTGCCTTGGCCAAAACCACGGCAGACTTCGAACGATTATGGGCAGACCTCGGCAGCCCCGATGCCAGCCAGGCGCATCGCGCGATTTGCAGTCTTCTGGCCGATCCCGAAAAAGCCGTGAACTTCCTGAACCAGCGCTTGCGGCCCTTTTCCACGATGGACGCCGAGAACATGGCCAGGGCGCTCGACGATCTCGATAGCGAACGTTACAAGATCCGCGAGAAGGCGACCAGCGACCTGGCTCTCCTGGGCGAACTGGCCGAACCGCTGCTGCGCCAGACATTGGAGCGGCAGCCGTCGCCTGAAGTCAAGCAACGTGTACAGCTGTTGTTGGGCAAGCTCGATGCGGCCAAGCCGCCCACTGATCAACTGCGGGCGCTGCGTGCTTTTGAGGTTCTTGAGCGCATCGGCGGCCCGCAAGTGCGAAGCGTGTTTGAAGCTCAATTGCGTCAGATGCCCGATGGCCGGCTGGGCCGCGAGGCGCAGGCGTCATTAGATCGAATGAACAAACGCTAATTTCACGAGTCGGAAGCGTGAGCGACGGTCCGGTGTGCCCGTGGTTCACGCTCCCGGCTCGTACTCGAATTCAATATTTTTCACATTTCGCAAATTTCCCCCTTTGACGATTGTACCGATTTTTCCGAAGATAACGCTTGCCTACGGCTAGCGAATGTGGTGCAATGCGCAACCGTTGGGTTCTGGATTCCAAGTGATGCACCTGATTCAAGGAGGGCATGCAATGTCTCGAGTTTCCACCCCCACCACTCCATCCACCTCGGCAAACCCGTCGGTGAAAATCCCGCACGAGAAAATCGCATCGCGGGCTTTTGACAAGTGGTGCAAACGCGGCAGGCCGCAAGGGACCGAAAAGCAGGACTGGCTTGAGGCGGAAGCCGAGTTGCGGACGGAAATGAACCGCACCGGCAGCGTACCTGCCACCCAACGGCGCTAGATTAGTTTTACCACACCTTCCCAAAACCCCCGTCGCCGCACTCGGCGGGGGGTTTGGTGCTAGCTCAACGTAAGCTGCCAGCAAAAGCTGGCAAGCCGCCAACATGACCTTGGCTGTCGCGTTTCCGGTTCGCCTTGGCGCTCCGCTCAGTCGCGTAGATCCGCGCTGGAAGCTGGCTGCCTTGGTGCCGGTAGCGGCGGTTGCGGGAATGTTGCAAACGTTGGGTGCCGCTTCCGCTGCGCTCATTGGGGCGTTCGTCCTGGCAGCGCTGGCCCGGTTGCCGCTGCGCTGGTATCTCGACCGAATTGCAACTCTGGCAGCTGCGTTGGCGCTGTTTTTGGCGCTGCTGCCTTTTTTGGACCACGGCGATGAAGGACGCTGGACCGTGGGATTCTTGTCGCTTTCACCAAAAGGTTTGACGCTGGCAGCTGTGCTGCTGCTGAAAGCGCTGACGGTGACGACGGTGTTATTGGCGGCGGCCACGACGGCGCCGATGCAAGTCCATCTCAAAGCTTTGCACGCTCTTGGCGTGCCGGGGCTTGTGGTTCAACTCTCGGCATTGACCTTGCGCTATCTCGCAGTCGTGCACGCGGAGTTCTCGCGGATCCGCATTGCGCTGCGCGTGCGAGGCTATCGGCAAAGGTTCACCCCCGCCAGTTTGCGGACGGTCGGCCATGTTACTGGTATGTTACTGGTGCGTGCCTCTGACCAATCGGAACGCGTGGCCCAGGCCCTGCGCTGCCGCGGCTTTGACGGCCGTTTTCACGCCCTGACACAATTTCAAACCAGCGTTTGGGACGTGGCGTTTTTCCTGATGGTGGCAGGCACGGCGACTGGTTTATTGTACTGGGACTTGCTTCAGCGCTGAGGGAAGGCCGTGCCGCCGGACGCCGTCATCGATGTTCGCGGTCTGACCTTTGCTTATCCAGGGGGGCCGACTGCACTCAATGGCGTGTCATTTCAGCTGGCAGCAGGCGAAAGCGTTGGCTTGGTTGGTCCCAACGGCGCCGGCAAAACAACACTTTTCCTGTGCCTGAGCGGCGTGCTCCCAGTGAAACCCGGCATGGCCCGGGTCGCCGGGCTTGATCCCGCGGTTGCCACAGACAAACGCCGGTTGCCCACCAAAGTCGGCATCATCTTTCAAAACAGCGACGATCAGCTTTTCAACACCACGGTCCTCGACGATGTCGCTTTCGGTCCGCTCAATCTGGGTTGCCAGCCGGAGGAAGTTCGTAAGCGCGTGGCCGAGGCGTTGGCCCGTGTGGGCGCGGAAGGCCTGGAGCAACGCGTGCCTCAGCTGTTGTCGGGGGGTGAAAAACGGCGCGTGGCCTTGGCCGGCGTGCTGGCAATGCATCCCGAGATTTTGCTGCTAGACGAGCCATCGATGTACCTTGACCCACGCGGCCGCCGCGAATTGATTCGCTTGCTGCCAACCTTGCCCGGAAGTCGCATAGTCGCTTCGCACGACCTGGAAATGATTTTGGAAACGTGTCAGCGCACACTGATCCTGGACCAGGGACGTGTGGTCGCCCAGGGACAGCCTCGAGAACTATTGGCGAACGCGGCACTCATGGAAAGGCACGGACTTGAAGTGCCGTACAGTCTGCGCTAAAGGCACACGCGGAGCGCATCCAGCGCCCCGCGTTGCGATGAATCGATTAGCGCAGTCCGCCGCCGCCACCAGGCCGCTGAACATTGCGAGCGCGCCGGTTGAAATCCAACTCGACCACGCCATAGGTGTTTTCGAACTGGCTAACGACGCCCAAGAGCGCATTCATGAGCCGCTTGGCCGTGTAGAAGTTCATGACGACGCGGTGCGACAGCTTGATGGTCTCAGTCGGGTTCGGCACCATCTGTGTGTTGAGGCCGAAGTCCAGCACCAGTTCTTCCGGCGTCACGCTGACGCGGCAGAAGTTGGTGTAGACCGTCGACAGCTGGCTGTAGTCGGTCGGGAACTGGGGCTGCTGCGCAGCAGCCGCCGCGGGGTCTTGAAGAGGGGGCGGATTCAGTTCATCAGGCATCGAACAACTCCATCAGAATGATAGTGGGACTGGAAATACCGTTTGTTCCGAAGTTGTAGTATGTAGGTTCTGGGCAAAGAGTTCAATTGTCTCTTTGGAATTTTTTCGGATTGCGGATAGCGCAACTGTTGCAATCGTTGCAACCGGACCCAATCAGCCATTTTTCCACAGCAGCCTGCCGCAGCCCGCGGCGCCGATAAAACCGGCATCATTGCCTAGCTGGGCGTAGCAAATCTTGGTTGCCGCCGCCGGGATCGGGAACGCCATTTGCTTGACGTGCCAACGAATCCGCTCCAAAAACGGCTGCCCCGCCGCGATCATACCGCCGGCGAACACCACCATGTTGGGATCGATGGTGTGCATCATGTTAACCGCGGCAATCGCCAGGTAATAAGCAGTGTCTTCGACGATTTTCCCCGCAAGGGCGTCCCCTGCTGCAGCGGCGTTGAAGATGGCGCGGGCGGTTATCTCCTCGTCGCGATTTAACAGCTGGTGCAAGCTCGATTGACCTGGATTGGCCGCCAGGGCTTCCAGGGTCCGTTTGACCACCGCAGTGGCGCTGGCATACGCCTCCAGGCAACCCATGCGCCCGCAACCGCACTGGCGCGGATTGGTAATCTCAATTCGGACATGCCCCAGTTCAGCGCCGTGGCTGTGCTCGCCTACCAAAACCTTGTCGCCAATCACGATGCCGCCGCCGACACCGGTGCCGAGCGTGAACAGAACCATACTGTTGGCGCCGCGCCCCGCGCCGGCCCAGTATTCGCCGAACGCAGCTGCATTGGCGTCATTCTGGAACGCAGTAGGCATTTGCAAAGCATCATGAACATACTGCCGCACGGGCACATTTTGCCACGGTTTGAGATTGGGCGGATCAAGCACAACACCGGCGGCTAGATCCATTGTACCTGGCGTGGCAACCCCCACCGTGGCAATGTCGGCCATCGTCAATTTCGCGGCGGCGACCGCGGCCCGAATCGTCTCGACCATGCGAGCCAGACCCAACTCCTGTCCGCGGTAAGCCTCGGTAGGCAGGCTGACCGATCCCAAAGATTTGCCTTGGTCGTCCACGACACCGCCTTTCATGGAGGTGCCGCCAACATCCAGACCCGCGAAAAATGATGGTTGCGCCATGGCTGCTCACCAGTGAATGTCAAGCCGCTTGCGGCTTAGCATTCGTTGTATAACTAGACAGCATCGTCCTCAATAAGATGGATTGCGCGCCGCCGCCGCGAACGATTTGCCCGTCGCTTGCGTATTACGGGCAGCACTTGGCATGGGTCAAACAATATGGCCGACAACAACGTCATCGTCGAAACCCGCCGGCTCACCAAAATCTACCGCGATTTCTGGGGCCGGCAAAAAAAGGTCGCCCTGCGCGCCTTGAACCTCGAGATTGGCCGTGGCGAAATCTTCGGCTTGCTCGGGCCTAACGGTTCCGGCAAGACCACCACCATCAAGCTCCTTCTGGGTTTGCTCTTCCCCACTGAAGGCGAAGCACTGGTGTTCAACACGCCGGCCGCCGAAGTCAAGAAAAACGAGCGCGTCGGCTATCTGCCCGAGGAATCGTACCTCTATCGTTTCCTCAACGCCGAAGAAACGCTCGATTTCTACGGCCGTTTGTTCAATCTCGCCCCCGCCGAACGCAAAAAACGAGCAGCCCGGCTTATCGACCTCGTCGGCCTGAGTGCCGACAAAAAACGCAACCTTCGCGAATACTCCAAGGGCATGCGTCAACGCATCGGCCTGGCCCAGGCGCTCATCAACGACCCCGAACTGGTGATCCTCGACGAGCCGACCAGCGGCCTCGACCCGTCCGGCACCCGCTGGATGAAAGACCTGATCGTCGATCTCCGCAACCGCGGCAAAACGATTTTGATGTGCAGCCATCGCCTCGAAGACGTCCAAGACATCTGCGACCGCATCGCCATTCTAAACCTCGGCGAATTGCAAAAACTCGGCAGCGTCAAAGGCCTACTGGAAGACGTGCATCGCATCGAATTGCGCGCCAGCGGCGTGCAGATCAGTGATGGGTTGAAAAAAGACCTGGAAGAAGTGCTGTCCAGGCATGGCGGCAAGTTGGAGTT
>DASRAT010000611.1:0-12867 GCA_035638015.1 Gemmataceae bacterium
GCATCTTGTTCCGGCCGTTTTACTGGCGCTCTTTTTGCTGTCGGTCCTTGTGTACGACATCGTTTTCGGTCCCGTGGTCCAAGTATTGGACGAGGCGATCCCCATCGATCCCAACCCGCGCATTGCGGTGAATTTTGACACCGTTGGCAAGTTTGGAAAAAACAAAGATCAAATCCCGTTGATGAATTTCGGCATTACTACTTTGCCGAGAAACATTAATGATGTGGCTAGTCAGCTAACTTTCGATACGCATGGCGCCACCAATAGCACCGTCCTACACATTGGCGGCGCCGATTTTACATTTGGTAAGCCCGCTGACGGCAAGTGGATTACCATGGCGGAGAAATTTGGCGACCATGGCGGGAAAAAATCGGTTTGGTTACCCCAGAAGGGTGTAAGCAACATCCAGGTTACGCAATTGGTCGACATTATTCCAGGAGATCCCGTAGAACTCAAAAGCGGCAAGCTTAAACGCTATCTCGACACATGTCGTATTCGCTGGGTCTTGAAGAACACGGGGAAAACCCCAACCGATGTGGGCCTGCGGTTTGCCTTGGACACACTGATCGGCGGCAACGACGGTGTGCCGTTCACGGTTCCCGGCAAAAAGGGCTTGGTTGATAAAATGGCGGAGTTTCCCACTCCAAAACAAATTCCTGATTTCGTGCAGGTATTGGAATTCCCAGACCTCGCCAATCCAGGCATCGTCGGCTTTATCAATTTGAAGCTAGGCGGCGCCACGGAAGCGCCAAACCGCATGCTGTTGACGGAATGGCCGTTCCAAACCAACAACCTTTTCAGTTGGGACGTGCCCGTGCGGCCGTTCAACGGCGATTCGGCTGTTGTTCTCTATTGGCACGTCGAAAAGCTCAAGCCCGGCCAAGAGCGCGAAGTCGGCTTCGCTTACGGCCTGGGGAACTTGTCCATCGCCGGCGGCAAGCTGGGTGTCAGTGTCGGCGGCAATTTCGTCGTCAACGGCGAAATGACCATTCAGGCCCTCGTTAACAACCCCGAAAAAGGCCAAAAGCTTACACTCAAATTGCCCGACGGCCTGAGCCTTATCGACAGAGGGACGGAGCATAAGATCGTGGAAATGCCCCAAGCCGGCGCGGTGCAACAAAGTCCAGTGGACTGGCGTATCCGTGCCGACCGCCAGGGCACTTTCGTGATCGAGGTGCTTTCCAGCACTGGCATCTCGCAGAAAAAGACGATCACCATCAAGGCCAAAACGATCTTTTAGGGCCCTCACCCAACTCCTCGGCCCAGGCACGTGGTGAGAGGAGAATACCACCGCCGTTTGCGCCTGCCCCCCTTTTGTGACCTACACTTGGGCTGATGCCGATCCTTGCACCGGGAATCTACGCATGGTGGGTCGCACCTTTCTTGGACGATACGAAACGATACGCCTTCTCGGTGAGGGCGGCATGGGCCGCGTTTACCTCGCCAGGCAGGCTGATCTCGGCCGCCAGGTCGTTGTCAAGGTGATGCACGATCACGTCGCCAACGACCCCAATTTCCGCAAGCGGTTCGAGCGCGAAACCCTGCTCATGGCCCGCTTTCAACATCCCTACGTCGTGACGCTTTACGATGCTTCACTCAACGACCCCGAGGGGCCGTGCATCGTCATGGAATACATCAAGGGCATCACGCTGGACACCTTGCTGCACCGCAATAACCGCATGGCTGCGACGCGCATTGCCCGGATCTTGGGCCAACTCTGCGAGGCGCTGTTCGCCGCTCACAATGAAGGAATCGTCCACCGCGATCTTAAGCCGGCGAACCTCATGGTGGTGGACGCCGACACGCCTTACGAAAAAATCAAGGTGATGGACTTCGGCCTGGCCAAATTAATCGATGCTCCAAACCGGCAGATCCACACGCAAAAGGTGACCAACGCCGATTTCGCGGTCGGCACGCCGGGGTACATTTCGCCCGAGCAGGTTCGGGGCGATGAAATGGACCATCGCAGCGATCTGTACAGCGTCGGCGTAATCGTTTTCGAGTTGCTGACGGGGAAGTTGCCGTTCACGGGCGGCGAAACGATGGACGTGCTACTGGCGCATGCCACGCAGCCGCCGCCAAGTTTCGCGGATGTGGGCGCCGCGCTATGGGTGCCGCCGGCAGTGGAGGCCGTCGTCCAGCGCTGCCTGGCCAAGGATCCGAATGACCGTCCGGGCACGGCACGTGAATTGGCGGAGATGTATGAGACCGCGCTGGCTGCCGAGGAGCCTGCAAGGCGGATCGTCAATGCGCCCAAGCCTCGGCCGCAACCAGCGCAGCCGGATAACCAGCATGAGCCGGCCCCCACCGTGGAACTGCCGACGGGGCAAGAAATCAGCCCCGACTTGGTGGCTTATCAGCTGGATGCCTGGATGCCAGACGTGGTGGCGACCCACAAGCTTCGCGGCTTCGTTGAAGATGTCGGCGGCGAGGTGATGGAAAGCGTGCCTGGCAAGATTCGCGTTCGCCTGGGCGACCGGGGCAGTGTTTACTTCGTTCCCGGGAGCGGTCCATTGTCTTGGCTGGGCCTGGGCAATCGCGCCGGTGTCATTGACATGGAGCTTTTGCTGCAACGTGGCGATGGTCAATCTGGCCAGATTCGGATCACCGCCATCATGCGGGCAGCCCATTGCAAGGGTGCGCCGAGCGATTCCTTCCGCGAGCGCTGCGGCCAGGTCTTTTGCGATTTGCGGGCTTATCTGATGGGCCAAGGCCTCGGCGTTGGCTAAGCCGCGAGCGCCTGTGATCATCTCTTATTCGCCGGCATCACCCTCAACAATCGTCCTTCCGGCTCACTTAAATCCACTAACTGCGGATCACGTGTTACCGCCACGGCCACGTTGCCGGCATTGTCGCGCGCCGTCAGCCTCAGATAAACATGCGACGGCAGGCTCGACGGCAACACCCACGGATGGCGACCGCTATTAGGAAGATTGGCGGCAATAGTTTGCCACGGACCTTGCGGACGGTCAGCCCATTCCAGGCTGATCGGCAACGCAGCGAGATTGCGATCCTTCGCGTTCCAGCTCAACAGCACCGTGCCCTGGCGCTGCGGGTCGGGGATCAACGGCATCAGCATCGCCTCGGGAGGCGTGGTGTCCACTTCCACCAGCATTTCGGGCACATCCCCGGCACGCGGCACCGCCCGGCCCATGCCCGCCTTGCTTTTGACAAGCAGGCTGATGCCGTAAACACCTTCGCCGGGAAGCATCAGCGTCCGCTTGTATTTGCCGCCGCTGGTCGCCTGGTTGGCATCGGGATCTTCGGCGAAGCGAGACCAGTTGGTTCCCCCGTCGCGGGTGATCCACACTTCAATCTTGGCCAGACCAGAGGGGCCGACTTTGGACACCTCATATTCCAAGACGATTTCCGGCTCATTGAGAATTTGCAGCTCCGGCATTCCGCGTTGAATGGCGGCATTCTGGCCGGCGATGGGCACTGGCGAGCCCTGGCTAAAATCGTTGGAGCTGGCGATGACCGGCATTTTCGGACTCGGCGCCGTCGGCACTTGTGGCAAACCAGGGCCGCTGGCCGGATGCAAATCCGGCGGAGGCGCGGGCAAGCCATTCGGGGCCGAAGGCGCTCCGCCAGGCGGTCCTTGAGGAATCACCGGCGTTTGGTCCGGCCCTGCGGGTGGAGTATATAAAGCCGTGGTCGCGAGATTGCCCTGCACTTGCACTTCCGCCTGGGCCTGATTGTTCGCCAGATCGCGGAATTGCAAACGCACCACCAGCGGGCCCGGCATATTCACTTTGGTTTTGGCAGTGCCGGTCGGCCCGGGCGTCAGCGGTATCGGCGTCCAGATGCTCGAATCGGCCGTGCGATACTCCAGTTTCAATTTCTGCGGATCGGGGTTGTCTTCCTTCACCGACCACGACACCACCAGCTCATCGCCCTGCCGCTGCGCCGAGGTGATTTTCAGTTCCGGCGGTTTGGTGTCCACCACCAATTTCATCGTCGGCGGAGTTTTATACAGATCGGCCGGCTCCTGCCTGCCTTGTTGATTGATGACTACCACGTGATACCAGTATTGGCCATCGCTGGGAACGGAATAGCGAAACCCGTCTTTGTCCGGCGTGATCCGATCCACTTCCTGCCAGGTGCGGCCTTGATCCGCCGACACGTGCAGCCGCAGTTCCTTGAACTCCGCGGCCCGTTGAGGGTCAATGGCGGACGGAATCTTGCCGCTGAGGCGATTGGTGAAAACCACATCCCCCGGCGCCTGGCCGGTCAGCATCAATGCACAGGCAAGAGCGAGCTTGGTCAACGCCATGGCGAACCCCCCCACGGAACAAAAACGAAGACGCCGCGCAGTATCCGGGTGATCGACTGTATGGTGTTTATCGGTTATGTGGCCTGCGCACTTCAGAGAAACCAAAAATCTCTCAAGATTTGCTCAAGATGTCAAACTAATGGGTGATTCTGTTAAGCTGGGTGGGTAAACTCGATTGTTCAGATTAGGAAAGTGCTGCCATCGTGCTCGTGGAACCTTGCCATGAATCCAATTGCATTCGCTCTGCGTCATCCCATCACCGTCATGGTCGCCGTCCTGGCGATGGCCGGCAGCAGCATCTTCGCTTTCCAGCGGATGAAGATCGACATCTTCCCCGAATTGAACTTGCCCGTCATCTATGTGGCCCAGCCCTACGGCGGCATGGACCCCGCCCAGATGGAAGGCCTTATCACCAACTATTACGAATACCACTTCCTCTACATCGCCGGCATTCACCACGTCGAATCGAAAAACGTCCAGGGCACCGCCCTGATGAAGCTCTATTTCCACCCCGGCACCGACATGGCCCAGGCGATGGCCGAGACGATCAACTATGTGAATCGCTCCAAGGCCTTCATGCCCGTGGGCACCGTCTCGCCCTTCGTCATGCGCTTCGACACCGGCAGCGTGCCGGTAGGCTATCTGGTGCTGTCCACAAAAACCCCCAGTTACACACTCGGCGAGCTTCAGCGCCGGGCTTTGTTTGACATCCGCCCCATTTTCGCCAGCTTGCCCGGCGTCTCCGCGCCACCGCCGTTCGGCGGCAATCAGCGGGCCATTGTTGTTAAAGTTGATCCTAATCTCCTTGAGGCTAATAAAGTCGAACTGAGAGAAGTGATCGTCGCCGTCAACTCCGCCAACACGATCAGCCCCTCCGGCAATATGGTCATCCTTGATCAATTGCCGATCATTCGCGTCAATGCGTTGACGGGCGATCCCAAGGACAAAGAACTGGCCAATACTCCCATCCGGCCCGGTTCCAATCTGTGCTTGCGCGACATCGGCACCATCGAGGACGCAACCGATGTGCCTACGGGCGTCGCCGTGGTCAATGGGACTCGCACGGTTTACCTGCTTGTGACCAAGCGGGCCGACGCCTCGACGTTGGCGGTGGTCAACGCCGTCAAAGCAAACATGGCTCGCATGCAGCAGGCATTGCCGGAAGACATTGATATTCGGATGGAGTTTGACCAGTCGCCCTATGTGACGCGGGCCATGTGGGGTGTCGGCGCCGAAGGATTGCTAGGGGCATTCCTCACCGGCTTGATGGTTTTATTGTTCCTGCGCGACTGGCGCAGCGTAGTGGTGGTGGTGCTCAATATCCCGTTAGCATTGCTCGGCGCCTTGGTGGCATTGTGGCTGACCGGACAGACGCTGAACCTGATGACGCTCGGCGGCCTGGCGCTCGCGGTCGGTATTCTGGTTGATGAAGCAACTGTCGAAGTCGAGAACATTCACACCCAAATGGACAAAACGCACTCGATTGCGACTGCGGTGCGTCTGGGCAATGCGGAAACCGCTGTGCCGCGTTTGTTGGCCATGTTGTGCATCCTCGCCGTGTTTTTGCCATCGTTCTTCATGGAAGGGGCGGCCCGCTCGTTGTTTGTGCCGTTGTCGCTGGCGGTTGGTTTCTCAATGGTCACCAGCTATTTCCTGTCCAGCACGTTTGTGCCGGTGCTGTCAGTCTGGCTGCTGCGGCACTACCATCCCGAAACGACTGCAAACGCTAGCCGTTTTTCATTTGACCGGCTGCGTGAACGCTTTTTTGGCTGGCTGAATCAAGTGGCTCGTCTCCGCTGGGCCGTGTTGGCTTGCTATGCCGGTGTGGCCGTTGCTCTGGTGCTGTGGTGGGTCGTCGGCCATCCGGGCACCGGCACCGAGATTTTCCCCAACGTCGAATCGGGCCAGTTACAAATGCGACTCAAAGCGCCCACCGGCACCCATTTCGAGCGCACCGAGCAACTGACTAACGAAGCCGTCGACATCATCAAACAAATGGCCGGACCGGAAAACGTGGAAATGTCCTTAGCCTATATCGGCATCATTCCGTCGAGCTATCCCATTAACAACGTCTACCTGTGGACCAGCGGCCCCGAAGAGGCGGTGCTGCGCATCGGTTTCAAACGCGGCGCCGGCGTCCGCACGGAAGAGCTAAAAGAACGCATCCGCAAGGAGATGCCGAAGAAGCTTGGCGAGTTTCTGGCGATTCGCCTGCGTGACGATGGCCTTTCCGTTGCGGACATCGAGCAACGCGTCGCCGGCATCAAACTTTCCTTCGGCCCCGCGGACATCATCAACGAAGTGATGAGTTTCGGCGCGCCCACCCCCATTGAGGTGGCCGTCAGCGGTCCCAAGCTGGCCGAGGACCAGGCCCATGCCGAGAAAATTTACCGCGAATTGGCCAAGATCGAAGCGCTCCGCGACCTGCAATACGTGCAACCGCTCGATTATCCAACCATCGACATTAAAGTGGACCGCGAGAAACTTGGCCTGTCCGGCGGCACCATGAAAGGCGTCACCGATTCCGTGATCGCCGCCACCGCTTCGAGCCGGTTCGTCGTCCCCGTGTTCTGGCCCGATCCCAACACCGGCATCGGCTTCCAGATTCAGGTCGAGATTCCGCAGAAAGTGCTGGCCTCGGATAAATCGCTCGGCCAGCTCATTCTCGTCAACGATCCCAAAGGCCCGCCGCTGCGGCTTCAGGATGTGGCCAGCATCACGCCCAACAAAATGCCCGGCGAATATGACCGCTACAACATGCGCCGCACGATCAGCATTACCGCCAACATTCAAGGCGAAGATCTGGGCCGCGTTTCCAAGAAAATCACCGACGCGGTGGCCGCCGCCGGCCAACCGCCGCGCGGCGTACAGGTGGACATTCGCGGCCAGGTGGTGCCGATGGAACAGATCTTCAACGCCCTGGCCCTTGGTCTATTAGGCGCCGGCGTGGTGATTTTCTTGCTGTTGACCGCGTATTTTCAATCGCCGCTGCTGGCCCTGGTGGTCATGGCCACGGCGCCGGCTGTTTTGGCGGGTGTCGCGGTAGCCCTTGTCGTCACGGGAACATCGCTCAACATCCAGTCGTTCATGGGCGCCATCATGGCCATCGGCGTCGCGGTGGCCAATGCGATTCTGCTGGTAACCTTTGCCGAACGCAGCCGGCTTGCGGGAGCGTCGCCACTGCAAGCAGCATTGGAAGCGGCCAGGCAGCGCATTCGGCCAATCTTGATGACAAGCTGCGCCATGATCGCCGGCATGATGCCGATGGCGTTGGCCCTGGGCGAAGGCGGCGAGCAATCCGCCCCGTTGGGCCGCGCCGTCATCGGCGGCCTGGCGGCCGCAACGGTTACGACGTTGATAGTGTTGCCTTTTGTGTTTGCCTTCATTCAATCCATCGCGGGCCGGCGCTCCGTGTCGCTCGATCCGTTGGACCCCAACAGTGAGTATCACGAACCGCAAAGGGCCTGACCGCTTGCTGTTTCGCGCTCGGCCCAGAATCACACGCGTATTACGCATTAGGAGCTTTCGACCATGTTCCGCTCGAAGCGCATTTGCATGCTAATCCTCCCCCTCGTCGCCCTGTCCGGCTGCCAACAACAGCCCAGCGCCGCCCAACCCGGCGCCGCGCCACCTGCCATTGTAAACACCACCAAATCTGAAAAGAAAACGCTCAAGCGCGTCATCGAACAGCCCGCCCAAATCGAGTCGTTCGAGGAAACCCCGCTCATCGCCCGCATCCCCGGCTATGTCGGCAAGGTGGACGCCGACATCGGCATGCGGTTCGACGGTCCCAAGTCGGATGAAAAGGGCAATATCGTCAAACCCGGCGATATCTTGGCCAAGTTGTCGGTGCCCGAAATGGTGGAAGAACACAAACAAAAGCTGGCACTGGTAAAGCAAACCGAAGCGGAGGTTGCCCAGGCAGAAGCCAACTTCAAGGCCGCCGACGCCCACGTCGAAACCGCCGCTGCCCAGGTGTCGGAAGCGGTTGCCGGCAAGGAACGCGTCGAGGCCAGCTACGACCGCTGGAACAAGGAATATGTACGTCTCAGCGCCATGGTCACTCAGAAAGTGATCGACGAACAGACCCGCGACGAAGCGCTGAACCAGCGCGACGCCGCCGACGGCGCCCGCAAGGAGCAAAAAGCAAAAGTGCAATCCGCCGAGGCCATCCACAAAGAAACCAAGGCCCAGCGCGACAAGGCCAAGGCCGACGTGGACGCGGCCAAGGCCCGCGTCCAGGTTGCTCAAGCGGAAGCCGGGCGGTTGGCGGCAATGCTTGAATATGCCGACATTCGCGCCCCGTTTGACTGCATCGTGATTCGCCGCAATGTCCACACTGGCCATTTCCTCCAGCCCGGTGCCGGTAGCGGCTCGCAGCCGATTTTTGTGGTCGCCCGCACCGACAAGCTTCGGGTTGTCGTCGAGGTTCCCGAGAACGACGCCCATCTGGTGAAAGAGGGCCTGGAAGGAACCGTGCGCGTGCAAAACGTCAAGGATCGCCATTTCACCGACAAGGTGGCACGCATCTCGGGATCAGTAGACGCCAAGTCACGGACGATGCGGGCAGAAATCGACCTCAAGAACGACGACAAACTGCTGCAACCGGGCATGTACGCCTATGTCACATTTAACGTGACGTTGCCGGATCGCATCACGCTGCCTGCCGCCACGGTGGTGGTCCAGGGCGACAGGGCTTACTGCTGGCAAATCGCCAACGGCAAAGCGGTGCGAACTCAACTGCGCATCGGCTATCGCGACGGTGGCAATGTCGAGGTGCTGAAAAAACTCGTACCGTCCGCGCAGGAAGGCGGAACGCCGACATGGGAAAACATGGCGGCTGGCGAAGTGGTGATTTCGGGCAATCTGGCGAACTTGACAGAAGGGCAGGCCGTTACGGTCAAGTAGGAAAGGCCGCAAAGCCGATACAACTAGCAACGTCCACGGGTGCAAGGTGCGTTAGACGAGCGGCGGCGTTTATGCCCGCCGTGATAAGCCCGGCGGCTCGTTATTATTTCAAGGACGGCCATGTCACGCGCAAGGACGTTGATAATCCTTGGTTCGGCTTGCATCGCCATGCTGACAGCGACATGGTTCGCCAGCGCCCAGTTCCCAGAACCTCACCGCGCCAAACTCGGTCAACCGCTGGAAGCCCCGTCGTCAGGCGTCATCCTCGTTTCGGCCCAGCAAATGCCCGATCCAAAATCGCTCATCCCAACAATACCGATCTCGCTGCCGGCAGCGCTGCAATTGGCCAACGTCAACCCCATCGATATCCAGCTAGCCCAGCAGCGTGTGGCATTCGCCGCGGCCCAGTTGCAACGGGCAGAGCTTTTATGGCTGCCCACAATCTATCTTGGCGTCGACTACTACCGCCATGACGGCCAACTCCAGGACGTGACCGGCAACGTCTTCGGCACCAGCAAAGACGCATTCATGATCGGCGCCGCCCCGACCGCCGTATTCGCCACCACCGAGGCCATCTTCGCCCCGCTCGCCGCCCGCCAAGATGTGCGCGCTCAAAACGCAGCCTTGCAGGCGACCCGCAATGACAGCCTGTTGGCCGTCGCCGAAACCTATTTCAACGTCCAGCAAGCCCGTGGCGAAATTGCCGGGGCCGAAGCGACCTTGCGTGATGCCGAAGAGCTAGTGCGGCGAGCTGACAAGCTCGCCCCCGGTTTAGTGCCCCCGGTGGAGGCCATCCGCGCCCGCACTGAAATGGCCAAACGCAAACAAGTGGTCAGCAGTGCCCGGGAGCGCTGGCGTGTCGCCAGCGCCGATTTGTGCCGTCTGCTTCGACTCGATGCGGCCACACCCGTCGAACCCGTCGAACCGCCGTTTTTGCAAGTCGATCTCGTGCGGCTGGACACGCCAGTGGAAGAACTGATTGCGGTAGGCCTGACCAACCGGCCAGAGTTGGCCCAGCAACAAGCCCTGGTGCAAGCGACCTTGCAGCGCTTGCGTCAAGAAAAGTTCCGGCCGTTATTGCCAAGCGTTGTCCTTCGTGGCGCCTCGACCAACCCCGCCGGCACACTGGCAGGCGGCTATTTCGGCGGCGGCGTCAACGACAACATGAGCAATTTCCAGGCCCGCGGCGATTTCGACGTCCAAGTCCTCTGGGAATTGCAAAACCTCGGCTTCGGCAATCACGCTCGCGTCAAGGAAAAACAAGCCGAGCATGAGCTCGCCAATTATGAGTTGCTCCGAGTCCAGGACCTGGTCGCGGCCGAAGTGGTCCAGTCTTTCACCAAGGCCCAGGAAGCACACGGGCGTGTCAAGGAAGCCGAGATTGGGTTGAAGCTCGCCGCCGAATCGGTGCAAAAGAACTTCGAGGGCCTGAGCCAAACCAAACGGCTCGGCGCGGACGTGGTCATTCTGGTCATTCGCCCGCAAGAAGTCATTGCCGCCATTCAGGCGCTGGCGCAGGCCCACAGCGATTACTACACCGCCGTGGGCGATTACGACCGAGCCCAATTTCGGCTCTACCGGGCCTTGGGCCAGCCGGCCCAAATGATGCTGGGACACGACGCAAGTCCGCTGGGCCTGTGCAAATAACGGCTCCGGGCCGCGGCAACTCATAGAATTGCTGCATGAACGCCGACGCCCTGCGCCAACTTTTGGAACAGGTCCGCGCCAACCAACTCCCCATCGACGCGGCCCTTCACCAACTTCAACCCGAAGCCGACCTGGGCTTCGCCCATGTCGATCTGGAGCGCCGCCAGCGCTGCGGTTTCCCCGAAGTGATCTTCTGCGAAGGCAAAACGCCCGAGTGGGTCGAGGCTGTGATGCGCAAACTCGTGGAAGCCGGTCAGGACTGCCTGGCGACCCGCGTCAGTAACGAGCAAGCCGCGCACCTGGGTGCACACTTCCCGCAAGCCCGCCAGGACCGCATCGCTCGCACCATCTGGCTGCCTGTCAGCGAACCGGCCCAGCGCATCGGCCGCGTCGTGGTTATCACCGCGGGAACTAGCGATTTACCGGTGGCACGCGAAGCGGTGGTCACCGCCGAGGCTTTAGGTTGTAATGTCGCCCTATTGGCCGATGTGGGCGTGGCCGGCATTCACCGTTTACTGCGCCATCGCCATATTTTTGCGGACGCCGACGTGATCGTGGTCGCCGCCGGCATGGACGGAGCGCTGCCCAGTGTCGTCGGCGGTCTGGTCGATTGCCCGGTGATTGCGGTGCCGACGAGCATCGGCTACGGCGCCGCCTTCAGTGGCGTGGCGCCCTTGCTAACAATGCTGAATAGCTGTGCGGCGAATGTGGTGGTGGTGAATATCGACAGCGGCTTCAAGGGCGGATATGTGGCGGCAATGATTGCACGGCGTTTGCACGCGAATCAAGCGACCGCTCGCACTTCACCTGGCGTAAACAGCGGACCTAGGGGGGCAGGCAAATGAGTCGGCCCCACCGGCCCCTCAGCGCTCCCGTCCCAGCGATGTGCTCGCATGCAATCCAAAATCCGGTGAGCCAGCGCGATTGCCTCACTCCCATCCGTTCCGCTCACCCGCGGTGTCTGACCGGTGCTAACACAGTTCACGAAATGTTGAAGCTCGCGTGTAAGTTGATCACCTTGATTGCGATCCAGTTCCAAAACCTGCAAATGCCGCGTGAATAACTCGTCCTTCAATGTGGCCAGCGACGCCGCATCGAGCCGCCGCGGATCAAGACCATTTTGGCGAACGTCGTCCGACGGTTGTAACAGTGTCAACTTGCGAGTGCTGAAATCGACCCGTGCAAATCCCTCCGGCGACCACACTTCCATCGACCGCGACGGCATGACACTCGCTCGACTGACGCTCACCGTGGCCATGCAACCGTTTTCAAAACGCAGCCATGCTTGACCAATGTCTTCATGCTTGCCAAAGACGCTCAGGCCCACCGCTTGCACATCGACGACCTTGGACTTAACCAATGCCAAAAGAAGATCGAGGTCATGAATCATCAGATCGAGCACGACGCCAATGTCCGTGGACCGGCCCGTGAAAACGCCGAATCGCTCGCAATTAACGACTTTGGGCTGCAACCGCCGCTGCATCAAGTCTTCAAAGGCGGGATTGAAGCGTTCGATGTGGCCAACCTGAATGAGAGCGTTGTAACGCTGACCAATCTCCACCAGGCTGTCGCATTGCTGCACGTCGAGAGCCAATGGTTTTTCGATGAGCACGTGCAAACCGCGGCGCAGGAATTCGCTGGCCACCGCATGGTGATACGTCGTCGGCACGACGATGCTGGCGGCTTCGGCGAGATTGAGCAGCGGCCAGTAATCGGCAAAGGCTTGCGTGTTGAAACGGCTGGCGATGGCTTTGGCTTGGTCGAGATTGACGTCGGCAACGCCGACCAATTCAACGTCCGGCAAGCCCGCCAAAATGCGAGCGTGTTCCTTGCCGAGGTGGCCGACGCCAATGACTGCCATCCGCAGACGCGACATGCTCTCTTCTCCGAAATGCTCAGGCTGCCAACCGAAGGGTAACTTGATTTTGCGGCAGCCGTGCACTCAGTTCATGAACCAGGCTGACATTTTGCGGATGCCCCGAGCGATACGCCACCACATGGCCGCGAAGGTCAAAGCCAAACAGCGACAAATCGCCCAC
>DASRAT010000612.1:0-4481 GCA_035638015.1 Gemmataceae bacterium
CGCGCCCCACAGCAGCGGCCGTTTTTGCAGCAACGGCATCAGGCCGGTTTGGGCTGGAGCAGTCTCTGTCGGCACGACTGACGGCGCGGCCATCGGGCCAGATTTGATTGCAGTGGGCGACGGAGCTGTTGCAGCATTGCCGGCGGAGCGCGGTTTGCCCGCCGCGATCTGACTCGAGCTTTGGCCCGGTTTCTCCTGGTCAATCACGTCCGTCAAAAGAGGCACTGTCTGCAGCGGTTGTGCAAGGGACTGGAGAAGCAATTGAGCAAGTCGGCGAATTTCGGCTGTCGGCCCGTGCGCCAGTTCCTCGAAAAGTGGGGAGTCCTTCGGTTTCTGAAAATCATCGTGGCAGAACAGAAGGTTATCGCCGTTGTCGTACTTATCCCAGATCTCACGCCCGAATGTGATCACACCGCGCAGCGCGGTGTAGATGACCAGATGCGAAAACCGGTCCACTTCTAGACTAAATATTCCGTCGCGGGCACGCTGCGGATGCTGATAGGCGGGGTGACCGACTTCCAGGGATTTCAACATCGTTAAGGCCGGCACACACATGCCGTCGTAATCGACGAGTTTCATGCCCAGCAAACCGGTTTTGCTGCCGGGCACCAGCAGCACGTTACCGTGTTGAAGATCGCAATGGGCCAAATTGGCCTCCCGCAAGCGCGCGGAAAGTTTGACCCACATTTGACAGAGCTTGTCCAGCAGCTGCGGCTTATCCAAATGATTCTTGACCAGTTGGTTGAGCGGCATTCCCTCAGCCCATTCCATTTTCAGTATCGGATACCAATCGCCGCGAATCTGGATGCCCTTATCAAGAAAGGTAAATCCCACCATGAAGGGTAATTTGACCTGTTCGAGATAAAGGCTGATTTGTTGGTAGCGTTCACGCAGCCCAGGAATCTGACGGGTAAAACATTTGACTGCAAAGGCGCGTTGGCTTGCTGGGCAGAAGACGCGGTACACGTCGGCGAAATTGCCGGAGCAAGGCATGGGCATGCCCAGCGCGTTGACGGCCGCCTGGCCGCCGCGCAGCTCCGGGTCACTGAAGCTCGTTTGCGGGCTTTGGATCGCCTCGTTGTAATCCTGCGACAGAGGCCAGCTCATGGTTCTTGCCCCTCCATGTCCGCGGAATTAATCACTAGCAAAGTCGTATCATCGTTGCGAATTTTCTTGGCATCGCGCATTTGCTTAAGCCAATCGACGAACTGCTGCTGGTTTTCCAACCGCAGGCATGTGGTCCAAGGCATCTTCCCAGCCTCCACTTGCAGCAAGAACCATAGTGCCAGCGCGTCGGTAGCCATGATCAAGCAATCATGCTCGCGCCAATCGGACCGGAGACGTAAACATTTGGCTGGCTGATGCTCCGCGTGGAAACGCGAGCAAAGCAAGGTTGGTCGCGAGCCGAAGTCCTGGCTGCGCTCCAGGGGGAATGCCCGCAGCACACGGTTGTCGCGGACATGAAACAGACAGCAATCGCCGATGGCCTTGGCTTGCCACTGCGTCTGATTCTGGAAGGCGACGGCTAAAAACGCGGCGTAGGCCCCTTCTGCAATTTTCTCTTCCAGATACCAGGGCAATTCCGTCTTATGGCACAGCTCTTGCCAGCGCTGCCGCACCAATGGCAGCCATGTCACCCAGCGCTGCGGTTTTTTGAGGTAATCTTCGACCAGCAGATCGGCCCACGTGGCCGCAAAGGCACTTTCGGAGGCCCCGTCGGCGACGGCGAATCGGCCACTCGCCGCATCGGCTGCGACGGCATCCTCGAACTCCGCGCGGCTCCCGCCCGCTTTCGGCGCGGTGAACGCTTGCCAGGTCAGTGCAGGTAGCCCGTCGGTCATTGTTAACGCAGGGTTTGAGCGGCGCGAGTGCCAATGTCGAGGAATCGCAACACAGACACCAGGTCGGCATTGAACACAAAGCCGCGGGACTGGGCGGTCACCTGGTAACCTTCGCTCTTGGCGGCGTCGCACAACTTGGGCGGCAAAATGCTGGACATCCGGAACAACACCCGTGCTTCGGCGTCCGGCAATTCGCTTTCCATCGCCGGAAACTCGATGGGGCGGCCGGCACTGGCGGAAAGATGGGCGTTGAACGTCAGCACATTGCCGTCGGCCGACGCTAGATTGCGCAAGGCATAAGAAGCCATCTCCGGATTGCCGTCGGTTGCCTTGCCGTCACTGATATTGATAACCAGCGGCGGAAAACACTTGGGAAACTTGCCGATGAATTCAGTGATAGCTTGGGCAGCGTCGGCGAGCGCCTTGCACATGGGTGTCCGCCCGTTGGCCGTCGACTCGAACCATATTGGAAACTTGAAGCGCTGGTCGAGGAGGCCGCCGGCGCCGTCGCTGACCTTGCGAGTCCGGTCTTCGACCCGGAGGGGGTTGTTGGCAACCAGGCTGATGGGGACAAGCTTGTGACCCGATAGCGGTCCGCTCAGCGCCCAGACCACTCTGCCGCCGTAGCCGATGACGCCGACATGAAAATAGTCACGAATGCCGTCACTCTTGGCACATTTCAAGATCAAGTTTTGCAGCAGACGATTGATGCCGTCAGCCACGCCCTGCGCTTTGGGTTTGTCGGCCTGGCCGCCAAAAGGCTCGGCCATGGAACTAGACTGGTCGATGAGGAACAACAAACAGGTGGGGTTGGCCCGCGTCAATTCGGCTTCGTAAGGCATGGCGGCCTCTGGCAAGGGCGAGGAAGGACTGCTATCGCGTTGAAACCTTGCAGCGAGTCGGCGTTCAACGGCGGTTGGTGTTGGATATTTTCAGGGAGGGCGTGGTGCGAGTCAAGCAAAAGCCTGGAATGGCTGGGTTGCGCGTTACCCCAATCCCAGTTTTTTGAGCTTGCTAACCAGCGTGCTCCGCGCCAAACCCAAGGCCCGAGCGGCCTCCGCTTTGTTGCCGCCGGTGGTTTGCAAGGCGCGCGTCAGTTGTTCACGCTCACGGCGTTCGCGTTCGCTCTTGTCGCGGCGAAGGCCGTTGGACGCCTCCGCATAACGGTCGCCGTTGCCGTTTTCCAGACCCACCCCATCGGCCTCGACAGCGCGGGCAACGTCATCGGGCAGGTCGCTTGCCGTGAGTGTCGAGGTTTCCGCCACCACGACCGCCCGTTCCATGACATTCTCCAGCTGCCGAATGTTCCCCGGCCAGTGGTAAGCTTTGAGGATGGCCAGGGCGTCGTCGTCGATCTGGGTGATCGGCTTCTTGCAGCGTTCGGCGGTTTGCTTGAGGAAATGCTGGGCTAGCTCTGGAATGTCCTCCCAACGGTCGCGCAGGGGCGGCATGAGAATGGGAAATACATTGAGCCGGTAATACAGGTCCTCGCGGAATCTGCCCTGGCGGATGAGTTCTTCCAAGTCCTGGTGCGTAGCGGTGAGAATCCGGACATCGACCGCCACCGACTCGCTGGAGCCGACGCGCTCAATGGTGCGTTCTTGCAACACGCGAAGCAGCTTGGTTTGCACGTCCAGCGAGATGTCGCCGATTTCATCGAGGAACAGCGTGCCGCCGTGGGCCAACTCGAAGCGGCCAATCTTGTCACGGTGAGCGCCGGTGAACGCCCCTTTGACGTGGCCGAAGAGTTCGCTTTCCAGGAGGGTCGGGGACAAGGCAGCGCAGTGGACTTTGACAAATGGCTTGCCGGCGCGGGGACTGCTGTCGTGAACAGCCTGTGCCAATAATCCCTTGCCGGTGCCGCTTTCACCGCGAATCAGGACAACGGTTTTGTCGTTGGCGGCCACCTTGCGGACCAATTGGAGGACCTGGCGAAGGTGGGGACTGCCTCCCACGACGCCAGCCGGCGTGAGTCCAGGGTCAAGCGTTTTGCGTCCATTTTCCGCGGGCAGACCAAGGTCTGCTTTGCCATTGCCGTTGGCAACAGCTAGCTCGGGGCTGCGGACACCGGCCAGGGGCCGACGGACGACGGAGCGCTGCCTCAATTGCGTTTGGAGCGCGATGATGCGGCGTTGCTGCTCGGAGATTTTCTCCACTTTGTCTTGCAAATCACGATTCAGTGCTTCAATGGTCTGATGGCCCAGCGAGTTTTCCAATCCAAGCGAAGTAATCTGCGCAAAGGCCGCCAGCAGGTTGAGGTCTTCGGTCTGGAAAGGAGCCCGATCCTTGGGGCCAAGGACAAGAACGGCCAACAGTCGGCCTTCATGGCTTAGACCGTGAGCCAGTTCCACGCCCAGGTTTTTCAGCTGTTGCTGGGCTGGATTGGGCGCGAAGCTCGAACTGGGCCACATGGCCACAGAGCCCTGGCCGTGCAGTGTTTCGATGAGCGGTTCGTTGCCGGACATTTCCGTCTGCGTCGGCAGTGTGCCCACATAGCCTGCAAGCTTGTACGACGCCGGTTCACCTTGGCGGAGATAAACCGCGCCGCGTGCCACACCGAGCAGTTCCGTGGTGGCCTGCAGCAATCGCTGCGCGACAGCCGGCGGATCGACCAATTGGCTGACCGCCTGACCCATGCGT
>DASRAT010000613.1:0-2549 GCA_035638015.1 Gemmataceae bacterium
ATGACCATTCCGGAGCGCGGCAAGGCCCTTGCGCGCACGCTCGTCAAGGAAGGCTTGTTGACCAAATTCCAAGCCGCCCTGCTTTTGATCGGCCGCAACAGCGGCTTCATCCTGGGCCAATACCGCATTCTCGACCAGCTCGGCCAGGGCGGCATGGGCCGTGTGTTCAAGGCCCAACATGTCACCATGGGTCGCACCGTCGCCCTCAAGGTCTTGGCCCCTCGGCACACCAAAACCGAAAAGGCCCGCAAGCTGTTCATGCGCGAGGTCCGGGCCGTCGCCAAAATGACCCATCAAAACATCGTCACCGCTCACGACGCCAACGATGTGGACGGCCGCCATTACCTGGTTATGGAGTACATCGACGGACCAAACCTCGATCAGCTGGTCCGTGACGGCGGCCCGCTACCGGTCGGTTTGGCCTGCGACATTATTTGTCAGGCCGCGACCGGATTGCAGTATGCCCACGAGCAAGGCATGGTGCATCGCGATATCAAACCGTCCAACCTGTTGCTGCACAGCGCGGGCACCACGTTGTCGTCCGGCTACATCGTCAAGATACTCGACTTCGGCCTGGCCAAGTTCCACCACACCGTGGAACCGGCTGACCCTGCTCTGCACTCACCCAAAAACGTGATCTTCGGCACTCCCGATTTCCTGTCGCCCGAGCAAGCCCGCAATCTTCCTGGCCTGGACATCCGCTCGGACCTTTACAGCCTGGGTTGCACTTTTTATTTTCTGATGACGGGCCAGGCACCCTTCCCCGGCGGCTCGACGCTGGAAAAACTGGTCCGCCACACCAATGCTGAGCCAGTGGCCATTGAGCAGCTGCGGCCTGACATCCCGCAAGAAGTGGCGGACATCATCCGTTGCATGATGGCCAAGGAGCCCGCCCACCGTTTCCAGACGCCGGCCCAGCTGGTCCAGGAACTGATGCCACTCGCCGCGCCGCTGCCCAATGCCTGGGCTGCCGTCAAAAGTAAACCGGTGGTCAACGACGACGATTCCAATCCGACGACCGACGAGGCGGCCGCGGTGGTGGAAGACAAGCAATCCGCGTTGACCGCGGTCTTGCCGGAAGACACGGTGTCGCTGTCCGAGATCGACTTGCTGCCGCTGCCACCCGTGCAGCGCCGCGGCAAGAAGCACTGGTTCATCCTCGTCTTCGGCATCCTCGCCGGCGGCTTGATCGGTGCAGCCCTGACCGCCTGGCTGCTGTTGCTATGGCTATGACCACCGGCTATGCTATTCCCATCTCCGTAAACCTAAGGAATATTGCCATGAAGACTCTCGTCGCGTTTTTTACCGTTGCCGGTGTCCTTTTGCTCGTGTCCGCCAGCGCCCCCGCCCAGCAAGGCGACCCGCAGAAAAAGATCGATCCCGATGAGTTGAAAAAGCAACCTGACAAGAAAGCCGCCCCCAAGCTCGATCTCGACCAGTTCAAAAAAATGATCGAGCAAATCGGCGGCGGCATTGGCAGCGATCCCGACCAACTCAAAAAGCTCATGGAGCAAATCGGCGGCTTTGCCGACCCAGACCAACTAAAGAAGATGATCGAGCAAATCGGCGGCAAAGGCGGTATCGGCGGGGTTGTCGATCCCGATCAACTCAAAAAGATGATGGAAAAAATCGGCGGCAAAGGCGGCATTGCCGACCCCGAGCAATTGAAAAAAATGATCGAGCAAATCGGCGGCAAAGGCGGCATCGTTGACCCCGACGCCATCAAGAAACAACTCGACAAGCTCGGCAAGGGCGGCGGCGAGCTAATTGTTGACAAGACGACCGTGCAGGTCGGCCCCAATGGTGAAATCACCGTCATCCAGCAGATGCGGATCGTGATGCCGGGGGATAAAAAAGACGATGGCAAGGACAAGAAGTGAAATTGCTTGCCCGCGCAGATTCTCACAGGGCCAAACGTTGCAAGGCGTTTGGCCTTTTTTATTGGAAAGCGGCCGGCGCCGTCCCAGCCTCATTGCGCTTGCCTCCTGCTCGGGAATTGGCGCCGTCAACGCCTTTGCAGATTATGCTGGACCAAGTGCAAACGCATCGTCAAAATAGCCTCCCATGAGCGAAATCATGCTAAACGTGCGCGACGCCACGCAAGCGCTGCACACCAAGATCCATGCCAGCCGCGTTGACTACCTCGTCGCCGCCTTGAGCGACGATCCGGAAACGATCGCGGAGCTACAGACTGCTCTGGCCCGCTTCTTGCCCGAAGAAACTTCCCACGAGTTTTTCGGTCACTGGCGATCCGGAATCAACGAGGAGCCATGGGACGCGGGCGTGTGCGTCATTGATCTGGCGGCGAAGCTGGTCGCCATGGAATCGACCTACGCACACCCCGGCCCCATCGACGGCGTTGAGATGGAGGACCCGCGCAACGGCCGCCAGGTCGGCGTCCGCTATCACGTCGCTGATGACTGGATGTTTCAATACCACATGGAAGGCTGGGATGCCATTGCGGACAGCCGGCGACGCAAGCTCCTGGCGACGCCGCCCCTTGATGCTCGTGTGGTTCTGTACGGCAAGTTGTGTCAATACATCGCTCA
>DASRAT010000614.1:0-10481 GCA_035638015.1 Gemmataceae bacterium
CGATCCGCAGCTTCTCCGCCGCAGTCCACTTGCGACGCTTGTCCTGGCTCATGGTTGATCCTCCAAAGATCAGGTTTTCCTACCCAGGGAGGAACTCGTTGACTACCTCTACCGATGTGCCATTTGGGCTGAAACAATACACACCCAGCGTCCCTGCCGCTTGAAAAGCAGGCCCAAGTTGTACGGCGGTGTGCTCCAGTGCGGATCAATTTCGGCAGCCCGCAAAAACAACTGGATTGCTTCGTCTAGCTTTCCTTCATCTTGCAGGTGAAGAGCCTTGCCATTGGCTAGCTCTGCGCGGTATCGGTTAAACATAGGTGGACACCACAGCATGGGAAGATTCGGCATCTTGAAACGGCATCATTCGCTTTGCGTTGCCAACTGTTCACGAAGTTCTCCAAGTACCTTATCCGCAGGTCTTCCATTGTCCCCCGCCTCCATTTCTGCCAACGCCAAACGCACCGCAAGAATGGTGGCCACTTGCTCGTGCTCCAACCCGACGTCTTGAGAATGATGCTCTCTCATAGTCCGCACCTTTCTAGTTTTGGGATATTGTATCCCTTCTTCCCTTTGTGTTTAGCACTGAATCTCGTTGCGGCGAATGTGTATTTGCAATACACTCTGGCACACTGCTAACACTAACCACCCAGGACCGCGCACCATGAAAATCATCGATTTCCACAACCACTTCTATCCTCCCGAATATCTCGACGCCATCCGCAAAGGCCCCAGCAACGTCAAGGTCACCATCGACAAAGCGGGCAACCCCTGTCTGCATTACCCGGGCGATTACAACATTGCAGTGCCCGGCCACCGCGACATTGACCATCGCGAGGAGACGTTGAAAAAGATTGGCGTCGATATGCAGGTCATCACTTTCACCACACCGGGCACCCATATCGAGGAGCCGGCCCGCGCCGCGCAGTTCGCGCGACTGGTCAATGATGTTTATGCCAAAATCATCGCTGAACGCGGCTCCAGGTTCACGGCTCTGGCCACGCTGCCGCTCAATGATCCCGCCGCCAGTGTGGCCGAGTTCGAGCGAGCCACAGCACAGCTTGGCTTGCGCGGGGCCATGTTGTTCAGCAATGTCAACGGCGTCGCACTTGCCGATGAGCGTTATTTTCCGCTGTATGAGCGAGCCTCGGACAAGAAAGCGGTGCTGTACATTCACCCTGTTCACCCGCTGGGCGTCGAGGCCATGACCGATTACTGGCTGATGCCGCTGGTCGGTTTCTTGATGGACACGACGCTGGCGGCCGCCAAACTGGTGTTCGCCGGCGTGCCGCGGCGCTTTCCCGGCATTCGCTGGGTGCTTTGTCATCTGGGCGGCACGATCCCGTACCTCGCCGAGCGGCTCGACCGCGGTTTCGAGGCATTCAAGGAGTGCCGCCGCAACATCGACAGGCCGCCGACAGAGTATTTGAAACAGTTTTACTACGACACCGTCAACTTCGATCCGGCGGCGTTGAAATTGGCAATTAACTTTGCGGGTATCGATCGAATCCTGGCGGGGAGCGATTATCCGCATCAGATTGGGAGCTTGCCGATGATGCTGGCGAGCATTGATGCGCTGGGGTTAAATGACGTTGATAAGGCGAAGGTGCTAGGGGGGAATGCTGCGAAACTCTTGGGAATCTAACTCCAGTGACTTAGAATCCACGGCATGCCGAGGTCCAAGGTTGGGGTCTTGTGCAGCGGGATGTCCAACGAGCCTAGTTTGCGGAATTCCTCAGTGTCGCCTACCAGCAGGCAAGCACAACCCGCTGCATTGGCCGCTTGAGCATCGCGAACGTCATCACCGACATACACGGTTTGATCGAGTCGTAGCGCATGCCTGCGGCTGGCTTCAAAAAACATCCCCGGCAATGGCTTGCGGCAAGAACAGCCATCGTTAATGTAGTGTGGGCAATACAAAACCTCACGCACGACAATGCCGCGTTTGGCTAGCTCGGCAATCATCCAGGCATGAATCTCATCGACGCTCTCGCATTTCATGATGCCGCGGGCTATCCCAGCCTGGTTGCTGATGACGATAAATTCGAATCCTTGCCCGGCCAATTTTTGAAAAACCTCAACGTGTTCCGGGATAAAAGCGAAGTCTTCCAGGCGAGTCACATAGCCGCCGCGAGGAGGGCGTTGATTGATAACACCGTCGCGATCCAGAAGAATGATGCGTTTGGGCCGTAGATACTCTTCGGTCAATTGCAATCGCTCCGGATCAGAAATGCTGTGATACACGTCTCCCTGTTCCCAGGCCCCGAGTTGGTTGGACTTCGCCAGATTTTGCAGCACCGCGGAAAAGCTGCCCGGGGATTTTTGGAGAATGGCCAATACGGGATCGCGCTGGACCATCATGTAGCCGATTTCAACGTAATGCAATCCGGTGGCCTGCCGCGTCGGATCATACAAATCAACGCAGTCATTGGGACCAAGGCGAATGTTGCCTGGCTCTTTTTTTGCCACTGTAAGGGTAATCACATTAGTTGTAGATTCATGCAGCCGACAAAGGGGCGCCATACGCAATGGTGCGAAATTGTCGGCATACAACAACAGAAAACGCGGCTGTAAAAGTTGGCGGGCTTCCCAGAGGCGTTGACCGGTTTCCCATTCCGCTGCGCCTTCGCAGTACTTGATTGCAATGCCAAAGCGCTGCCCGTCTCCAAAATGGTCGCGGATGTGCTGGCCCAAATAGCCGGTGAGCAAAACCACCTCGGAGAAACTGGCATGCCGCAGCTGGTCGATCAGATATTCCAAAAACGGACGGCCATGGATGGGAACCATCGGCTTGGGAAGGTGCTCCGTGATGGGGCCTAATCGCGTTCCTCGGCCGCCACAGAAGATCACCGCTTGCGTGGGCGAATTCACGATTGATCCCTCAACGTCGTCAGCGTCTTGCGGATGCCTTCTTCAAGCGACACAAGCGGACGCCAGCCTGTTTGCTTTTGCATGCGTTCGGTGCTGGCCCAGAAACCGCCTTCACCGTTTTCCTTGCCGCTGGGGAACAAGGTCGGGTCGTGCGGATAGACTTCGGGACGGTGCAAGAGGCGCGCGATCAGGTTGACAATATCGGCGACGCGCGTGGCCCGGCCGGAGCCGAGATTGTAAATCCCTGCTGGCGCTTCGGAGGTCGCCAGCTTGGCCAGTCCGGAAGCGACGTCATCGACGTGGATGAAATCCTGTAATGCTCGAGGAGTTTGAATCTCTGGCGGAACTCCACGCATAAAACTCTGGATTACTGAGGGAATCAGCGAGGTTTTTCTCTGCCCCGGCCCGTAGACGAAAAACGGCCTGGCCCACAGGAACGTCGTGCTGCTCTGAGAAAACAGGCTTTCGCCCACAATTCTCTGGGCAGTTTTGAACGCTGGAAACACGCTTGGGGCCATGCCGATGCGATCTTCCGTGACGCATCCAGTCAGCTTGCTGTACTCGAAGCAGGTTCCCGTGATGACGAGGCGTGGGCAGCGCATTTCAACAAGACACTGGAAAAGCTCGAGTCCTGCGTGGAAATTCTTGGCGCAATTAGCCAGGGAATAATCGGGCAAATTGGACCAGGCCAGGTGCAGACACGTCTCGGGCTGGAACGCCTGGAGTTGTTTTGTCCACAAAGCCGGTTCAAACAGATCGCCTTGCAACATCCGCGCAGGCAAATCTGCGTTGGCTGGATTACGGCTCAACACAAGCAATTCATGCTCGCGCAGCGCCATGCAAAGCGGCCGGCCCAGAAAACCTGTCCCACCGGTGATGAAGATGCGCATGGGTCAGACCTTGGGACGCTGAAAATCCGGGTGGGACCGATCCTTGTCCGAAATCAGCCTGGGTTCCGCCGGCCACGTGAAACCAAAGGCCGGATCGTTGTAACGAATG
Organism: Gemmataceae bacterium; assembly: GCA_035638015.1. Lineage (GTDB taxonomy): Bacteria > Planctomycetota > Planctomycetia > Gemmatales > Gemmataceae > DASRAT01. The sequence goes on from DASRAT010000614.1 coordinate 3,868, forward strand.
CCACGCTCCGCGGCCGGCGTATAAGGATATGAGCAATAATACTGGATTAGACAATGATCCACGAGGGTCAAAAACGCATTGGCGCAGCCGGCCGGCACGTGCAGACTCAGGCGATTGACGTCGTCCAGGTCAAAGGCCCGCCACTGCATGAACGTCGGTGAATCAGGCCGCACGTCCACAACGATGTCATGAATTTTGCCTCGCAGGCAGGAGAGCGTCTTGGCTTCGGCATGGGGCGGCAGTTGATAATGGAAACCGCGCAACGTGAACGCGTGCGGGTTCTCCGAGATGTTCGCCTGGACTGCAATGCTGGGCAACCCGTGTTTGCGAAATCCCTCGGCACAAAAATGGCGACGGAAAACGCCGCGGTCATCCTGGAAAGGTGACGGCTCGATGAGAAAAACACCGGCGATTTCCTGGGGCTGAAATTTCATGGCGAAAGGTATTTCAGGAACGGACCAATGATTTTATTTTCTTGCAGAAAACGAAGCTGGTCCAGGCGATTACATTTCCTTCCACGAAAGTGCTTTTCAGCAAAGCCCACGGTTTGAAAGAAATCGATCAACTCCTGTCCCCCGCGTTGTAAGTCCCACTGCGGCCGGTAAAACTCTTGCAACTCCGATAAAATCCGTTGAAAACTCACGCGATACGTTCTGACATCTTTGTTGTGTTCGCCGGTGAAAACAAGCGTGCTTCCCGGCACCAATCGCTGGGCCGTCTCGGCCAGCTGGCGCACGGTGAAATTGCCGTCGCGAATGCCCACGTTGTAGGATTGACCATTCACCAGGCTCGCGGGCGCTTCTAAACCCGCGAGAAACGCTGCGCAAACGTCGCGCACGTGGACGACCGGCCGCCACGGGGTGCCGTCGCTTTTGATTTCGATGCGGCCTGTCGTATAAGCACAAGCAACGAGATTATTGTAAACCACGTCGCACCGCAAGCGTGGGCTGACGCCAAAAACCGTGGAGGGACGGAAGCAAACCACGGTGAAGTCGACGTCGGCCAGTTTCTTGATTTCACACTCGGCTTCCCATTTGGTTCGACCGTAGGCGGTGAGCGGCCGCTTGTCGCCGCTGTCCTCGTCCAGTTCTGAATCGGTGGCGGCGACGCCGTACATGCTTTGGCTAGAAGCGAACACAAAACGGCGCACGCCTTTGCTTTTGGCCAAGCGGGCCAGACGGACGGTGGCGTCGCGGTTGATCTCGTCGGTCAGGCTCGTATTGAATTCGCCCAAGGCGTCATTGGACAGCGCGGCCAGGTGAATCACGGCTTCCACGCCGTCGAACACTTTGGCATCCACATCACGAATGTCGGCATGGTGGCGAACATACGTCGTATTGGCCGAATCCAAAAGGCAATCTGCGTAAAACCCGGCGTCCAGACCGATCACACGATAGCCGCGCTCCAAGAGCATCGGCGCCAGGACGGAACCGATGTAACCCTGGTCGCCAGTAACTAGAACATGGCCATGAATCAAAGCTTAGTACCCAAGCGTGTTTCTGACATCGGACATCGGACACCGGACATCGGACTTCCTTGCTATAATGTACCACATGCCAGGCAACTCCTTCGGCGAACTGTTCCGCGTCACCACCGCCGGCGTCAGCCACGGGCCCGGTTACCTATGTATTGTGGACGGCTGCCCGCCGGGGTTGCCGCTCAGCGTTGAGGATCTGCTGCCCGATTTGCGTCGCCGGCGGCCGGGACAATCGAAGATTGTCACGCAACGGCAAGAGGAAGACGTGCCCGAAATCTGGTCGGGCGTCTTCGATGGCAAAACCGACGGCACGAGTATCGGCATCGTGTTCCGCAACACCGATCAACGCAGCAGCGATTACCGCGACATAAAGGACAAATATCGCCCCGGACACGCCGACTATACCTTTGACGCCAAATACGGCTTCCGCGATTATCGCGGCGGCGGCCGCTCCAGCGCGCGTGAAACGCTTTGCCGTGTGGCGGCGGCGGCCATTGCCAAAAAACTATTGGCCGAGGTGGGCGCCCGCGTTCTCGGTTATGTCACGCAAGTTGGCAATGTCATTGCGGAGATTGCCGATCCCGCTGCGATCACGCTTGACCAGGTTGAAGCCAACATCGTTCGTTGTCCCGATCCCGTCAAGGCGACCGAGATGATCGCCTTGATCGAGCAAGTCCGCAAGGAACAAGATTCCATTGGCGGCGTCTGTGAATTGGTCGCCACGGGGGTGCCGCCGGGCTGGGGCGAGCCGGTGTTTGACAAGTTGAAAGCCGACCTGGCAAAGGGGCTGTTGTCACTGCCCGCGGTGACGGCGTTTGAGTATGGCGCCGGCTTCAGCGTGGCGACGGCGCGCGGCAGCGCCAACAATGATCCGTTTGTGAAAACGCCCGCCGGTCAGGTGGGGACAGAATCCAACCGCCACGGCGGCATGCTCGGCGGCATATCGAGCGGCATGCCGATTGTCTGCCGCGTGGCCATCAAACCGACGAGCAGTTTACCGCAACCGCAAAAAACGGTCACCCGCGCCGGTGAGCCGACTGAGATTGCGACGCGCGGCCGGCACGATCCCTGTCTATTGCCGCGTTTCGTGCCGATGGGCGAGGCGATGATGGCGTTGGTCCTGGTCGATCACTGGCTGCGCTGGAAAGCACAGTGTGCCGTTAACCGAGGATAATCCATGAGCACCGTTCCCATGCCGGTTCCCCGTCACGCCCTGGGCATGCCGCGCGGCAGCGTTCGCGCCATCCTGGCGCTGATGGTGGTGGCTTTGGTTTGCGCCCTGATGCTGATTCCGCCGCGCGAAGACAAGCCGATTGTGATCCCGTCTTATCTGCTTTATTTGCTGTTCCTGGTGGTCGGCCATTACTTTGCCGCCCGCGGCCACGCCCGCGGCGAAGGCAATGCCTGGGGCAGCCAACCGCTCAATTTGCCCCGCGGCTGCATTCGCCTGACGATTCTGGTCGCGCTGACTGCCACCTGCATTTACCGCTGGACCAGCGATCCCGAAGGCTTCAAGGCCCAGTGGCTGGCGTCCGTCAAGGCGCTCGAAGAAGCGCCGCTGTTGCCGGTGATCGTGCTGCTCGGTTTCTTTGCCGGGGCGCTGCTGCGCATGGTCATCGGCGACCAGCCGCCGCCCGCGTGGCAAGACATGGAAGCATGGGTCTCGCTGATCGCGGTGATCCTGATGGCGGCGTCGGCGATGATTCACCTGGTCATCAATTTGAGTTTGCCGGAGAACTTGGATCCGTGGCTGCTGGAGGGGATTCTCTCGGGGGTGGTGGCGTTTTATTTTGGGGAGAGGTCATAGCGAGCCGCTTGCGGCTTAGCTTAACGCCACGAAAAGGAGGCAGCCTGTGTCCCTACCACGATTTGCACTGGTCGCCTGCTTGACCATTACAATTGTTGGGTGTCCCGCGCCCGTCGCTAACAGTCCAAGCAAGCCAACCCAAACCGGGGTGAATGGCAAGGTTGATACCCCAATCGCGAAGACCCACGAAGCCGACAGCCTGGAGGCGTATCTGATGCCAGACGGCAGGCTCGTCCACACCTTGGAGATGAGCCAATTCTCGGTGGGTGGGGCAACAATCTGGCGAAGTTACATTAAGATCGAGTCTGACGGCAAATGGCTCGCTGGAGGGTCCTGGGAAGGCCGTGAATCGTATCAGGAGATGCAAAAGCAAAATGGGACGCTTAACCAGGAAGAACTCGCCATGTTAGGGAAGGCCTTGGCCAAATACTCCTTGCTGTCCTTGAAAACCGCCTCTGTCCCCGAAAAGAAGGTGTTAGATCCGTCGGGAAAGGGGCTTAGTTTCGGCGACTTCGCGTCTGGCGTGTTAATAACTGCTGCGACTCCCGAGGAATTGGCCTCCTGCGAGCGGTTTGCTGCCATCTCGAAAACCGTCCGCGATTTGACCGTTGACAAAGGTGCAAACTAATTCTTATCAATCATCAAGGCCGGCCGCGATCATTGAATCTGCATGCTCTTCACGATCTTCTCCAAATCCTGCAAAATCAAGTTCTGCTGGGCAGGCTGCACCCGCGCCGCGATGGTCGCCCCGCCCTTGGCTTGCCGCAGCACGAAGTAGTTCATCAGCGCCTTTTGGCCGCCGATCTCCACTTCCAGGGCAAACTGGTCCACGGCCTTGGCTCCGCCTTGTAGTTGCCGCACGGGGTCCACGCGCAGAATCTTGGCTTTTTGTTGTTCCAAATAAGTCCTGGATTCCTGCAGAAACTGTGCTGCAGTCGGCAGTTCCTTGAGCGGTTCCAGCGTAAGCAACAAACCGCTGCCGCTGTTTTCGTCCAAACCCAGTTGTTGGCCGCGGACACCGGCGACTCGCCAGCGGCGCGGATGCAGGAAGCGCAGCCCCAGCTCGGGGTTGTCATAGAGCAGCTGCGTGTTGTCCTCGTTTGGCTCCAGTTTGAGTGTCCGCAGGACGGCGTCGGACAGGTCTTTGCTTGCTTCGGGCCGCCGTGTCAGCACGAAAGTGCCTTCGATCTTGCCCACCGTTTTGCCGTCCTTGTCCAGCAGTTGCTGAGTGCCGCGGACGGTCACGTAGCTAATGTGATTCGATTCGGCATCGAACAGCAGATAGCCGTCGAGCGTGTGCCGGGTGGGCCCGTCTTCACCGACACCGCGGACGGCCCCCTTGAAGCTGACGCGGGCCTGGCGGCGGCCGTTGACCTTGGTCAGTTGATCGAGTTGGCAGGTGACAATCCCTTCTTCGATCTTGTCGAGGTCGGTCAGTTCCTGGATCGAGTAAGCCGCCGCTTGCCAGCGGTCGTTGAGCTTGACGGCCTGGGCGGGCAACAAGCCCACCAGTGCAGGGGTGAACACGTCGGTGCGGACCAGATCGAGTTCGTTCCACGTCATTGGCCCGTCCGGCGAGAAGGGGACTTCGACCTGGTTTTGGCGAAGGATGACCATGCGGCGGACTTCGGGCCGTAAGGTAGTCGATTGCCGCTGATCGCCGACCTTGCGCTCGAAGTCGAGCTTGCGATACATGCGTATCGTCGTTTTGACGTGCTGCTGGGGGTTTAGGGTCAGCACGCGCTCGTGGTAGTCGATAACGCTGGTGCCGCTGACGGCGAGCGTTTTGGGGGTGGTTTGGCCCTTTTCGAGCGGCAAGGTCAGGGAGCCGGTGACATCGACGCGGCAGCTGACGTTGTACTGTGCGCCAGGTGGCAAAGCTTCCACCAACCTGACTTGCTCCTGCCCAAATGCGAGGGCCGGTGCCCAGAAAATGAGCGTGGCTGTCACAAGGCCGATGTGGCCGCGTATATGAAGTACAGACATCGAACCTGCTCCTTGTGAGGGCTTAATAATAACTAACCGCGGAGAACGCGGAGATCGCAGAGAGAAAACAGGAGAATTGCTATTTGCAACAAGGAAAAGGCGGAATGGAACGCTTTTTGTCGTCTCCTCGATTCTTCTCTCAGCGTCCTCCACGTTCTCCGCGGTTTTTCATTTGGCACACTCGAGGTGTGCCATGCTTTCGCGGCCCGTTGAGCCTCTGCGACGTTGTCGGTAGCGCGACGGGCCGCGAAAGCATGCCACCCCTTACTCCCAGATAGTCTGCGCGATTTTACGCCTCCAGGAGCGCTGCAAAACAGCGCAAGCAGCTGACTTCCGTGCGTATTTCCCACGCCGGTAGGGGATCTGTTCGCTTTAGGGAAGCGGGTGAGTTTGCCGGTGCGCAGCGAGGTGCATCATTACAGAGCAACCGACCTTGCAAATTTGAACACGCCGAGTGTAAATTAGTACATAGAGGGGTTAGTGAACGCTACCTGTCTTATTAACTAAATGTCCAAGGAGGGATGACGATGTTTTGCATCCTAACATCAATTACCGCATATAGTTGTGAAACATGATCGCGAAGGTTTCCCTGCCGGCGGGGATGACTGTAAGCAGATCACGGCACATGGTTTGCTCTTGTCAACCCCAAAGATGCGGCAGTTTTTCTTCCTTAATGAATATCGGCTACATAGTGCCAAGGGAAGCTGCCGGGCGGCGAAGAATCAACAGCGGCGGCAAAGTCTGAGGAAAGCGCCCTCAATCTCGGAACTTCCTGAACCTCCGGCGTTAGTTCATGTGTCTAACAGGTAGAACTTGAAAGAAACCCGAGGCGGCCAACAAAAAATTGGCAGAGTATTGCGAGAAAAGCGGTTGTAACGGGCGTATGGTTGAATAGAGATCGACTCACGAAGGACAGACGGTGGTGGAAAAGGAGTGCCTGTGATGAAGACTTACAAACACCCAGCCCTAAAGCAGTTGGCGGAACAACAGGTGCGGTTCGCGCCTCCGCCACGTCGGCTGGAACAACTGCGCCGGACCGAACGGCTGCTGGCCGAGATCGTGGCCGACAAGCAGTATCCGTACCAGTACGTCTGCTTCCGCATCACCGACTACCGCCCGGACGCGTACCCGGACCTGGTGATTTCCAGCGAAGAGTTGACGCACGACCTGGGGTTGTTGATCGCCCAGCTGGCCGATTCCTTGCCGGCCATCCCGATTGAGGATGTGCATGAGCCGGTGCTGACGCTGGAGCAGATGAGCGAGAAGCTGCATGTGAGCACCCGCACGCTCAATCGCTGGCGCAAGCAGGGTTTGATCGGTTTGCCGATTTTGTGCAATGGCCGC
>DASRAT010000615.1:0-5920 GCA_035638015.1 Gemmataceae bacterium
AGGAAGTGCAATATTGTTTCATGAAGGGTTGAATGTGCTTGGTGTAGCTCACGGCTGCCGTGACAACGCCTGGATCAGGATTCGGCGTTTCAATTTTGGGCTCGACCTTCTCGGGTCGAACCTCTTTTTTGGGCGTCGTCACTTCCGCCTTGGGTTGCGACTGCGGTTCGGGAATCGGATCAAGTGATTGAGTATCGTCTTTGGTTGGCGTCGGAGTTTTGTCCTTGGAATTATCGTCGGTGTCCTCGGTCAGGTTGGGCTTGGGAGCATTCTTGGGTTGCACGGGCGCCGGCATTTGCGGCTGCACAATGGGTTTGGCTTTGGCCGCTTGGGTTGGCTGCGTGGAATCACCCGTCATCCATAAATAGACGCCCGCGCCGCCGCCCAGCACCACGATGCCGCCGACAAACAGTGCCACCAGCGCCAGCGGCATGGCCTTGCGCGACCGGGGCGACTTTTCACCCTTGGCCGCGGGATTGGTCTTGGCCCTTTGTGGCGTCTTTTGAATAGCGCCGTCATGGTTTGCTAGCTTTTTCGTGGGAGGCTTTGCAGCAATGGCCTTAGCACCGCCGGGCACAACGAAAGTCGCGCTGCAACCTTTGCAACGCACCGTTTTGCCGCTCAGGCGGTCGGGCAATTGATACAGGGACTGGCAACCGGGGCAGTGCACACGCACGGACATCGCGAGTCTCCACATTCGAGGATAATTGACTGTGGGCAGTCATGGTAGGATGCACAATCGCAACTAGCGGGAGAGCAGGAATAATGTACACGGTAAGGGCGAGGGGTGCAAGCAGGATTTTTGGCAGGGATTTCAGTAGTTTATTTTACGTTTTGAAAACTAACCGGTTCTCGAAATCTGTGCAAGCATGGCTAATTCCCGTTTCAGTTGAATAATCATTCTTGCTTCTAGAACCACGCCACGTCGGTGCACAACGAAACCGAAGAGTCCCAAAAGGGCTCCCACGGCAACAAAGATCACACCCACGGTTTCCCTTTGCGTTCGCCCGTAATGAACCTCGTCGGCGATTCGCCATTTCGTTGATTCCGCGTCCAACCCCTCAGGGTCTTGAATCGCATCCACGGCAGCTACTGATTCATCGGCAAGCGCATCCGCCAAGGAACATTTGGCGATTCCGACAAAGATGATGGCGATGCCGGCAATCAGCATTAGCCCACCGCTCCATTTGTACCAGGTGATCCTAGGTTGCTCACCTTCCGCAAAGGTAGGCGCGATCGATACATGTGAATTAACGGTCTGCGGGGGCTTTCGCGCGCGTGCGCTCCAACGAGCCATGCTACCGAACAGCATCAAAGCAACGGCGAAAATCAACAACGTGGAGGCGAGGGCTTGCATTTCGTTGCTAATCTCATCATTCGTGTTGGCAGGCGAGTACAACCTTTGGATAAATTCACGCACAATACCAACACTTGGGTTCGGCCCTGCCGTTGTGCGACTTTGAGCAACAAATATTTGCGAGTAATCGTCAGCCAAGAACAATAGGCCGGCGCCAGCAGTTATCGTGACCAGGCCGGCAACCAACAAAAGCCAGCAAAGTAGTCTCATAATGGCTTTAGACCTCGTGCAGATTTGCGGTCACATGCTCAAAAACTGCGATTGGCATTTTGAATCGCAAACTAACGCAAATCATTAGCATCGCACTCATCTTTTTGCCAGCGCCTCATCCAAATTCAGCAGCACATTCGCCACCACTGTGTACGCCGCCAGTTCCACCGGTTCCATCCCTTCGGGCAACGGTCCCAGCGGATCAGTCGCGAACTTCTGCGCTTCCTTGGGCTGCTTGGCATATTCTTCGCGCGCTTGCTTGAAGAGCTCCACCAAGCGTTTGGCTTCCACTTCCTGCGGCGGGCGAATCAAACACAGGCGGAAGCCGTATGTCACCTTGCTTTCAATCGTCGCTCCGCCTTCCTTGACCATGCGCCGGGCCAGTGCCTGGGCTGTTTCGACGAAACAGGGATCATTGAGCGTCACCAGCGCCTGCAGTGGCGTATTGGTTTTGGGCCGCGTCACGGTGCAGACGTTGCGATCGGGAGCGCCAAAGGTCGCCATGGATGGATAGGGCGTGTAGCGGAACCACTGCGTATACAGGGCACGGCGGTATTTGTCCTCGCCTTTGCTCACTTCCCAGTTGATGGCGACATTGAACGCGGCTTTTAGGTTGAGGACCGGCTGCGGCGGCCGCACCGGCGGGCCGTACATCTTGGGGCTGAGCAAACCGCCGACGAACAGGGCCTGATCGCGAATCATCTCCGCCGTGGCGCGCTGGCGTGGACCGCGGGCGAACAGGCGATTGTCGCGGTCGCGCTCGGCCAGCTCGGGCGGCACCTTGGAGGACTGGCGATAGGTGGCACTGGTCACAAACAGCTTCAACAAGCGTTTGACATCCCAGGCCACCGGCTTGCCGGCTTCGCCTTTTTGCTTCGTGGGCGACACAAACTCCGTCGCCAGCCAATCGAGCAGGTCGGGATGGTTGGGCAAGCTGCTGCGAATGCCGAAATCCTCGGGCGTTTCCACCAGGCCCATGCCGAAAACCAGGTCCCAATAACGATTGGCCGTGACCCGGGCCGTCAGCGGATTGGCGGGATCGACCAGCCACTTGGCCAGGCTCAAACGGTTCGGCTTGGTCCCTTCCGGCAAAGCCGGAAACGCGGCGGGCAAACCCGGCTGGACAACCTTGCCTTGATTGAGGAAATCGCCGCGAATGTGGATTTTCGTGACCCGCTGCTTCTTTTCGGGCAATTCCTTCATGATCATGGTGGTCACGCCCTTGCCGGCCATTTTCTTGTCTTTGGACGGCGGGGCCGCGGCGCCAGGCACGGGAATGGTGGGCTGGTTGCTCTTGTTGTTATTGTCTTGCGATTGATTGAAAATCGCATACATGCGGAAGTACTCTTCCTGACTGATGGGATCATATTTGTGGTCGTGGCACTGAGCGCAGGCCATTGTCAGACCCATCCAGACTTGCATCGTCGTGTTGACGCGATCGACCACGGCGACGACCCGGAACTCCTCGTCCTGGGAGCCGCCCTCATCGTTCATCAAAGTGTTACGATGAAAACCGGTGGCGATCTGCTGGCTTAACGTCGGGCTAGGCAGCATGTCGCCGGCAATTTGCTCGATGGTGAACTTGTCGAACGGCAAATTGGCGTTGATCGCTTCGATGACCCAGTCGCGATAAGGCCAAATGCTGCGGCCGGCGTCATGGGCGTAGCCGTTGGAATCGGCGTAACGGGCCAGGTCGAGCCAGGGCTGAGCCCAGCGTTCGCCGTAGGCGGGCAGTTTCAGAATCTCATCCACATACTTTTCATAAGCGTCGGCACTTTTGTCCTTGATAAAACGGTCCACCATTTCGAGGCTCGGCGGCAATCCCGTCAAGTCAATGGCCACGCGGCGAGCCAGCGTATAGCGATCGGCCTCCGCCATCGGCTTGAGGCCCTCGGCTTCAAGCTTGGCCAGAATGAAGTAATCGATGGGGTTCCGCGCCCACTGGGCGTCCTTGACCTTGGGCAACTGGGGCCGTTTCGGGGCGACAAAGGCCCAGTGCGGCTGATATTCGGCGCCTTCCTCGATCCAGCGCTTGAGCAACTCCTTTTGAGCCGGCTTCAACTGATGATTGCTGTTAGGAGGAGGCATCAAATCCTTGCCGGTCGAGAAAATACGCGCGATCAGTTCGCTGTCCTTCACATTTCCAGGTACGATAGCTTTATTCCCGGTTTTCAACTCCTTGATAGCATCGGTGGCCGTGTCGAGCCGCAGTCCCGCTTTGCGCAGACCCTTATCGGGGCCGTGGCACGTGTAACAATTGGTGGACAAAATCGGCTGAACGTCGCGATTAAACTGAATCTTGGCAGGCTGGGCGCTGGTGGTGGCCGTTTCTCGCGGGTCAGCCTTGGCGGTGAGAGCGAAGCCCAGGACTAGAACGGCGAAGCACAGTGAGGCGAGTCGCAACCGGGCCATGATTCAGTCCCTTGGACAGTTTTGGGGATGTTTAGCGGAATATTGATGATAATAGTAATGTACCATTTTGACTGAGCCAATCCGAGAAAAAATTACTGGCGGAGTAGCAAAGGCGGCTCGCCTGTTTGGACCTGGATGTTAGCAAATCCAAACAGGCGAGCCGCCTGTGCTACGAATGGGATTGATTACTTCTTCGTCGGTGGGAGTTCCTTCACTTCCGCCTTGCGAACATGCACGATGCACGGGTAAACCTTGCCGCCGGCCTTCATCGCGTCGTGGCCCTGAATTGCAAGATGGCCCTTGGTGAAGGTGTTTTTCTCATCTTTGTAATCGACCGTCTTGTTGCCGTTGACGAATATCTGAATGTGATTGCCGTTGGCGATCACGAGCTGGGTGAACCATTCGTCGGGCTTGTGCAATTGTTCCTTGATGACGGTGGTGGCCGTCATCTTGGCTTGTTCGGCCTTGGTCAATTTCAGGGCGGCGCCGGGGTAGAGGCTGCCGGTCTTGATGACGTCGCTGTGGGTGGCGTTGATCTGGGCCTCGTAGCCGGGCGAGTAGCCGGGACCAAACTCGGCCCGGAAATACTGGCCGCTGTTGCCCTTGTCGTTGATTTTGACTTCGAGGCGATACTCGAAATTCTCGTAGTCGCCTCTCTCTGTAAACAGGTGGCTGGCTTGCTCGCCGCTGCCGACGATGCAGCCGTCCTTCACCTCCCACTTGCCGGGGCTTTTGGGATGCGTCTTCCAGCCGGTCAGGTCCTTGCCGTTGAAGAGCTGGACCCAGTCCTTGCCCTGGGCGCCGCCAGCGGTGTCAGGCGGCACAAGGCCGCAGGCCATCAGCGCCAGGCTTAAGATTGCAAACAGGGCTAGTCGTTTCATGGTGGAGAGGCTCCTTGGTGATAACAACGCCGCGCCGCTGCCCGGGCTTTTGGCTCATTTTCCGGAAGTTGGCGGCAGTTCCTTGATTTCAAGCTTACGCACATAAATGATCTGCGGAATTCCCGCCTCGGGGGCTCCGCCTTTTTTTCCTGCTTTTTTGGCTGCTTTGTCGGCCTTGTCTGCAAGGGGAGCTTTCGACTGGATTGCGAAGTGGCCTTTGGTGGGCCCGCCTTTCGTTGACACGTCCGTGTAGTCCACTGTCACTTTGCCGTTAACGAGAATCTTGATGCGGTTGCCATCGGCAATGACCTCGTGAATGTACCAGGCGTCTGGCTCAACCAGTTTTTCGCTGACGCTGGTTTTGCCCCCGCCACCACCACCGCCAATTAGCAAGCTGCCGGTCATCGAACCGCCCATGCCGCCCATGCCGGTGTTATTGATCTGTGCTTCATACCCCTTGGGATTGCCGGGCCCCTTTTTTCCGGCCTTTTCGGGCTTGGAGGCGCGGAAAAACAGGCCGCTGTCGCATTTGTCGCTGGCCTTGGCTTCCATGCGAACATGGAAATTCTGGTAATCATCGCGATCGCTGTAAAGAAAACTGAGCTCCGGCGAACTGCCAGTAAGCACGCCAAAACTCACCTCCCATTTGCCGGGGGCGTCCGGCAAGGTATGCCAGCCTGTCTTGTCCTTGCCGTTGAAAAGCTGCACCCATCCAGCTTCGTTTGGCTGTGGCCCTTTGCCTTTGCCAGTGTCATCGACTTCCACAGGCGGGGGGTAATCATCAATCTTGCCTGTATCCACTTTGGCGCTCTGGCTGGCCATCTGCGTGCTGCAGGCAAGCGGCACCAGAGCAAAAAGGGCAAACAGCAAGAAACGTCTCATCTTTGAATGCTCCTGACGTTGAATGGTCGCGGCTGGGATTCCGCGTGGTACCTTAGTGTCAGCACTATGTCAGCGGCGGCGCAAAATCAATCATTTGGACCTGAGCCGGGCGAATTCGGCAACCGCTTCCTCTTGGCTGTTGGTTTCGATGGAACCGGGCCGCAGGCGCCGCACGCGC
>DASRAT010000616.1:0-2497 GCA_035638015.1 Gemmataceae bacterium
TTGATTCCTCAGGCCATACTCTCATAACACGTGGTACAGAAATTGGGGGCCACACACCTCCGGTTTCTGACACCGCCTCTTCGATTGCGATCCCGTCTTTGCCGATGGTAACAAATCCCTGCTTGATCGCTGCAACCCGAAGCCAGTACGCCAACCAGGTGCTTACTGTTTGTTTTGCTATTGCCTTATAATACAATTGCGTCATAATACAATCAAGTCTTGACCGGAGTTAGGAAATGGACTTGCGGGACGCCTTGATCGATTGGGATGAACCGCAGGATGAGGGCAGCAACGTGGCCCATATCGCCGAACACGGCCTGACGCCCGAAGAAGTCGAATCCGCGCTTTTGGATGACAACACGACGTTCGACGTGAGTGACTCGTCCGGCCGCCCCATTGCCTTTGGCAACACCGTCACGGGGCGATTTATCGTGATCGTTTTCGAGATGCTGAACGTGGCCGACCCGCTCATCATCCGGCCAATCACCGCTTACGATGTTCCCGAGCCAACGGAGTGAAAACATGAAGCCAATCACGAAACCAAAACGCAGCGCCGACGACCGAGCCGCGGAAGAAGCCATCCGCCGTCAACATGCGGCGAATCCGGTCCGCCAGCGGTCGGCCGGCGCCATCAATCAGCAGAGCTTCGCGGCGATCTTAAACCTGGTGGCGCGATTCAAAGCCGCCAGGGAGAGTCAGGGACTTACACTGGCAGAGGTGGCGGAGCGAATGGGCATCGACTCGCCGGCACTTTCCAGATTGGAGACGGGAAAGATGCTGAATCCAACCCTGGCAACACTCCACAAATGGGCGGAAGCGCTGGGACAGAAACTTGAGGTCGAGTTGTCGAGCGTTTGAGCGGCAACGTGACGAACAACGGCAATCATGTTAGCATTCTGGCTATGGTTTTTTGGGTGCTGCGGATTGCAAAGTATACGGCCCCCGCTGGACGCAAAGTCTGGCGGGGGCTTTTTTTGTTTCGTAGAACAAGATGCCGATACTGTCCCGTTGGCCCCATTTCATTGCTTGGGCCGGACAACCTTGGTCACGTCCCAAATCAAAAGTGTTCCGTCGTGACTCGATGAGGCAACGGTTCTGCCGTCAGGAGCGTAAGCGACGCCTGTCAGCGGCGCTCGGTGTCCCCGGAAAGTTGCCAAGTCCCGGCCGGTAAGGGTATCCGCGAGGTGAACTATGTTGCTGGCACCGGCGATGGCCAGTCGATTGCCATCAGGCGAAAATGCGACCGCGTAGCCGTGAGTGGTAATAACCGTCGATTGAGATGCAACTTCGGCGTCGAAAGTCAGGCGAGGCTGCCCTGTCGCCAACTCGTAAAGCGTCACTTTTCGCTCGCTGACAATAGCAAGGCTACGGCCATCCGGCGAAAAGGCGCCCTGCAAACCGATCGAGGAAACGCTGGAATTCTGCTTGGGAATTGAGATTGAGACCTTTTTTTGTTTGGCTGACGAAACATCGAATAGGGTTATCTCGGTCGGCTTAATGCTGCGCTGAAACGCGAGCGTCTTGCCGTCGGCCGAAAAGAGCATGGTCGGCCGATCCTGAATACCTCCGCCTTGCCCTTTGTTTATCAAGGGCAGGTTCAAAGTGGCAAGTAGTTTCGCGGTGGTTGCATCGTACAACTCGATTTGTGTCTGTGGCACCCAAAGGAGTGCCAGGATCTTGCTGTCGGGAGAGAACAGAGCATAGGGCAGGAGGTGGGTTTTCCTTGTTATGTCATCCTGAATCTTGCCGATTTCCTTGCCGCTGCCCACCTCAAAAAGGTGGGCCTGGCCGGCCTTGCTCGAAGTGCCAGAGTTAGCCCACTTGATGCCGAACTTTCCGTCCAGGCTGATTCTCGCCAAGTGGCTTGGCTCTATGACAGGCTTGATCGTGCCAAGAGATTTGCCCGTGACGGCGTCCCATTTTTGCAACGATGGACGCACGCTATTCCCGTCTTCGGACATGAGGTGCTTGCCGTCACCTATGAAGCGAGGCGCCATTTGTGCTTCGTACCGATTCAGAGGGATGATTTCCTTGCCGCTCACGTCAAACAAGGGCGGCCAAGGTCCGGCCGTGACCACGGTGTTCCCATCGGGCGACAGCGAAACATGCCGGCGGCGCATATTGGGTTTGGGCGGGAACGAGGATTTGCGGAGGAGTTTGCGGCTGACAACATCCCATTCCATTAGCGTGCCGATGAAGGTGGCGCTATAGAGTCTGGCGCCGTCCCTGCCAAAGACCAAACCGCCTTCCGTGGTCCCTTCGGTGATTTTGCCGCTTTCCGTGCCAGTCGAGGCCTCCAAAAGCATGATGTTTTTGCCGGTGCAAAGGGCCAGTGTTTTGCTGTCAGGCGAAAAGGCTAGTGCTCTGTCACACGATGATTTTAGGGTAGACGGATTTGAGTTTCCGTCGCGCGTCGTCGATTTGGAATTGCCAATCGACACCGCGCTGCTTCTTGTTGGTATGTTGCGCCCACGCGGCGGTTTCCTCACGGAGTTGT
>DASRAT010000617.1:0-6497 GCA_035638015.1 Gemmataceae bacterium
TCTTTGGCCCGCCGATGCCAGCCAGCCCACTGGCGCCTTCGACGCCAAGATGCTGGATATTTTCGTCGCCCGCAATATTGGCCCTGCCAACATGGGCGGCCGCATTGTGGACATCGCCGGCGTCGATAGCGATCCCAAGACCGTCTATGTCGCCACCGCCTCCGGCGGCCTTTGGAAAACCACCGACGGCGGCGACAACTGGAAGCCGATCTTCGATCACCAATCCAGCGTCTGCATCGGCGACGTGGCCGTGTCTCAATCCAATCCCAATATCGTCTGGGTCGGCACCGGCGAGCATAATCCGCGCAACAGCGTTGCCTGGGGCGATGGCATCTACAAATCGACCGACGGCGGCAAGTCGTGGACCCACATGGGCCTGCGAGATTCCCATTCCATCGGCCGCATCGCCATCCATCCGACCAATCCCGACATCGTTTACGTCGGCGTTCTCGGCCACCTGTGGGGACCCAACAAAGAACGTGGCATCTTCAAGACCACCGACGGCGGCAAAACCTGGGAAACTTCGTTTTTCCTTGATGAAAACACCGGCATCGTCGATCTGCAAATGGACCCCACCGAGCCGAATGTGCTTTATGCCGCGGCCTATTGTTGCCGGCGCGACGGCTTCTCGGGCGGCAATCCCAAGACGCAGTACGGCCCCAAGGCCGGCCTTTACAAAACGGCGGATGGCGGCAAGACCTGGGTGAAGATGACCGAGGGCTTGCCCACCACGACCTACGGCCGTTGCGGCTTCGACATCTATCGCAAGAACACCAATGTCGTTTACGCCGTGGTCCAAACCAACTCGACCAAGACTGACACCACCGGCAATCCTCCCAACGGCACCGGCGGCGCCAATGGCGGCGGCATCTTCCGCTCCGACGACAAGGGCAAGACCTGGAAGTTCCTCAACACGCTTTGCCCGCGGCCGTTTTATTACGGCCAGGTCCGCGTCGATCCCAACGACGACCGCCGCATCTATTGCCTGGGCGTGCAGTTCTTCAAGTCCGACGACGGCGGCAAGCAATTTAGCTCGACCATGGCCGGCCATTCCGACAATCATGCTTTGTGGGTCAATCCGCAAAACTCCAACGAAGTCTGGCTCGGCACCGACGGCGGCTTCTACAAATCCACCAACAAGGCCGGGTCGTTCACCGCCATTCGCGCCATGGCTTTGGCCCAGTATTACGGCATCTCCGTGGACATGAGCAAACCGTATTACGTCTACGGCGGCCTGCAGGACAACGGCAGTCACGGCGGCCCCAGCGCCACGTATACCACTGGCGGCATCCGCCAAAACGAATGGTTCAACATCGGCGGCGGCGACGGTTTCCACACGCAGTGCGATCCGACTGATCCGAACACCGTTTATTCCGAATCGCAATACGGCAAGCCGCAGCGCGTCAATGTCGCCGGCATGGGAGCGTCCAAGGGTGGCATGGGAGGCATGGGTGGCGGAAAAGGCGGCGGGGGCGGCAAAATCAGCCCGCCCTCGGGTCGTTACAATTGGTCCGCGCCGATGCTATTATCCCCGCATGATCCCAAGACGCTTTACTACGGCGGCAACGTCCTGCTCAAATCAACGGAACGCGGCGCCAACCTCAAGGCCATCAGCCCCGATTTAAGCTACGGCGGCAAGGGCCAGGCCCACACGCTCTTTACCATCTCTGAATCGCCGGTCAAAAAGGGCGTGCTGTGGACCGGCAGCGATGATGGCCGCATCATGGTGAGCAAGGACAGCGGCGGCAAATGGGACGACGTTTCCAAAATCCCCAACATGCCCAAGGACAGTTGCATCTCCCGCGTGGAAGCGTCTTACCACGCCGAGGGCACGTGTTACGTGTCGATCACCCGCTATCGTAACGACGACCGCAAACCCTATGTGTTCAAGACCACCAACTTCGGCGAAAGCTGGGAAAACATCACGAGCAATCTGCCCGAGAGCGGCAGCGTCCATGTGGTCATTGAATCATCCAAAAACAAAAACCTGCTCTTCTGCGGCACCGAGTTCGGCCTTTTTGTGTCCGTGGAGGGTGGCAAGGTCTGGCACCGCATGACGGGCGGTTTGCCGACCGTGGCGGTGCATGACCTCGTCATTCATCCACGTGACCGTGACCTGGTGATCGGCACCCACGGCCGCGGCATTTACATCATGGATGACATTTCGCCCTTGGAGGCCATGACGCCCGAAACGCTCAAAAAGCCGGTGCTGTTATTCGACACCCGCCCGGCCGTGGCCTTCAAATGGAAGCAAGCGGCGGCCGTGAAGAGCAACGTCTTCGTGGGCCAGAATCCGCCTTATGGCTCGATCATCCGTTACCACCTCACCTATAAGAATCCGATGCCGGCCAATATCGGCATTGTGGACAAAGACGGCAAGAAGATTGCCACGATTCCGTGCAGCAACGACGCGGGTTTGCATCAGGTGGTGTGGGATCTGCGTGCCGACGGTCAGAAAGAGGGAACCGTGGCACCCGGCGAATACACCTTGATGGTGGACGTTGGCCCGATGCGGCAAACGCAGAAGATCCGGGTGGAGGCAGAAAAGTAGCGTTTGAGCGCTCCAAGGTATCACGCCATGAATGAATCCGCGCCGCCCCCAGTCTTCATGTTTGACAATAGCGACCCAGAAATGCAGCGAGCCTATGAAAACGCTCGAAGCACCTTTCGCTATTTTTGGCGGGAGCTTTCCTGGGAACGGCGGCGGATCGTTCCAGCGCTTAATCTGGCCAGTGTCAAGGCGCCGTTCTCCGACGGCCAGCGCTCAAGACGAAACAAGGACACGCCTGAAGTCGAGCACATGTGGCTGTCCGAAGTTGATTTCGACGGCGAGTTTGTCAGCGGCGTGCTGCTCAACGCTCCGAATTGGCTGAAATTAATTAGAGAGGGAGATCACGTCCGCATTGGGTTCACCCAGATCAGCGACTGGATGTACGTTATCAGCGGCGAAGTGTTCGGCGCTTACACGGTCAATCTCTTGCGTTCCCGAATGGGGTCCCAGGAGCGCCAAGAGCACGATAGTGCCTGGGGCCTAAACTTCGGTGATCCTGCCAAGATCCGTGTTGGCCCCGAACCAAAAAAAAGTGGAGGACTGCTCAGAAGCTGGTTTGGCAAACGGCAGCAAGACCCCGGCGAGCACCCGATGAGCGAGGGCATGGCGTTGAAACTGAGGGACCAGCTGGAGACAAACCCAGCGCTGGTGTCCACCAGGGATGACCGTAGCTGGACTTTTTTGCATCAGGAAGCGCTGGCGGGAAACGCTGCAACTGTCAAGGTGCTCCTGGAAGCGGGTGCAGATCCGAACGCTATGACCAATAACGGCATGACGCCGTTGCAACTCGCCAGCTCGCTTGGTTGGGACAAGGTCATTGCGCTGCTGGCGCCAAAGTGAATTTGATCTGAATCGCAATTGTGTTAACCACTGGCTAATTGCAGTATTTGACTCACCGCATGGAGAAAGATGTCATGACCCGCAACACCGTCCGCAATTATCTTGTGCTAAGTAGCCTCGTTTCCTTGTCACTTTTGCACGCCCTGTGGCCCACCGAGGCCAGCCAGCCCGCCGCCGCGTTCAACGCGAGCATGCTGGACACCTTCGTCGCCCGCAACATCGGCCCCGCCAACATGGGCGGCCGCATCACCGCGATCACAGGCGTCGAGACCAATTCCAAAATCGTCTACGTCGCCGCCGCGTCCGGCGGCTTGTGGAAGACGGCCGATGGCGGCAACACCTGGGCGCCGATCTTCGATCACCAGACGAGCGTCTGTATCGGCGATGTCGCGGTTTCCAGATCCCACCCCGACATTGTTTGGGTCGGCACCGGCGAGCACAACCCGCGCAACAGCGTCACCTGGGGCGATGGCGTTTACAAATCCACCGATGGCGGCAAAACCTGGGCCAACATGGGTCTCAAAGACTCGCACAGCACGGGCCGCGTGGTCATTCATCCGACCAATCCGGATGTCGTTTATGTCGGCTCGCTCGGGCATCTTTGGGGGCCCAACAAAGAACGCGGCGTCTTCAAAACAACCGATGGCGGCAAGACCTGGCAATCGTCG
The DNA here is from genome assembly GCA_035638015.1 of Gemmataceae bacterium. Lineage (GTDB taxonomy): Bacteria > Planctomycetota > Planctomycetia > Gemmatales > Gemmataceae > DASRAT01. The sequence continues at coordinate 4,060 of DASRAT010000617.1, forward strand.
CTGTTCCTGGACGAAAACACCGGCATCGTGGACGTGAAAATGGACCCCACCGATCCCAACACGATCTACGCGGCGGCCTATTGCTGTCGGCGCAGTGCATTTTCCGGCGGCAATCCCGAGACGGTTATTGGTCCCAAGGCCGGCATATACAAGACTTCCGACGGCGGCAAAAGCTGGGACAAGCTGACGGTGGCCACGCCGCAATCGCAATATGGCCGGTGCGGCATCAGCATCTATCGCAAGAACCCCAACACCGTTTACGCCATCGTGCAAACGGAGCAGACGCCGCATGGCAATTCCAACGAAGGCGGCAAAGCGGGAGCGGGCGGCCGGCCCGCGCTGGGCGGCATCTTCCGTTCCGACGACAAGGGCAAAACGTGGACGCACGTCAATACCCTTTGTCCCCGGCCAATGTACTTTGGCGAGCTGCACGTCGATCCGATGGACGACCAACGACTTTATTGCCTGGGCGTTTCGATGTCGCTGTCCAATGACGGCGGCAAGAGCTGGCAGACATCCAAGGCGGGCCATGCGGACGGCCATGCCGTGTGGATCAATCCCAACGACAACAAAGAAGTGTGGGTCGGCAACGACGGTGGCTTCGTCGTCTCCAAGAACCGTGCACAATCGTTCCAGGTAACGCGGGCCATGACCATCTGCCAGTTCTACGGCATCTCCGTGGACATGAGCAAACCCTATTACGTTTACGGCGGTCTGCAGGACAACGGCAGTCACGGCGGGCCGAGTGCAACCTACGACTCCGGCGGCATCCCGCAAAACCGTTGGTTCAACATCGGCGGCGGCGACGGCTTCCACACGGCTTGCGACCCCAACGATCCCAACACCGTCTACAGCGAAACGCAATGGGGCGGCTTCAAACGCGTCAACGTCGCCGGCAAAGGCAAGGGTAAGATTGAGATCGAAGATGTCCCGGTCTTATCTCTACTGCATTCCTTGTTTCCACGCCTCGTGCCAACCTCGTTTCCAGGCAACGCCAGGGAACAAGCTCAAGGCGACCAAAAGAAAGATGATCCCAAGAAGGACGAGCCGAAAAAAGATGAGCCGCAAAAAAAGGGCGGCATGGGCGGCAAAGCAGCCGGCCGTTACAACTGGTCTTCGCCCATGCACATTTCGCCGCATGATTCCAAGACCATTTACTTCGGCGCCCAGTTCCTGCAAATGTCCACACAGCGCGGCGACAACTTCCAGCAGATCAGTCCCGATCTCACCTATGGCGCTGTCGCAGGCAAGGACACCAAGGGTCACACCCTCTTCACCATCGCCGAATCGCCCAAGAAAAAGGGCGTGTTGTGGACCGGCGCCGACGACGGCCGAATCAATGTCAGCCAGGATGGCGGCAAAACCTGGAAGGACGTTTCCAAGATTCCCGGCATGCTCAAGGAGGGTTGCGTCTCGCGCGTCGAGCCTTCTGCTTTTGAGGATGGCACATGCTATGTTTCGATCACACGCTACCGCAACGACGACCGCAAGCCGTATATCTTCAAGACCACCAACTACGGCGAAAGCTGGGAAAACATCACCGGCAACCTGCCCCAAAGCGGCAGCGTTCACGTTGTGATCGAGTCTTCCAAGAATAGAAAGCTGCTCTTCTGCGGCACCGAGTTTGGCTTGTTTGTTTCCCTGGAAGGCGGCAAAGTCTGGCACCAGATGAAAGGCAGCATGCCAACTGTTGCCGTGCATGACCTTATCATCCATCCGCGCGACCGCGACCTGGTGATCGGCACCCACGGCCGCGGCATCTGGATCATGGATGACATCTCGCCGCTGGAGGCGTTGACGCCTGATGTTTTGGCCAAGCCGGACCATCTTTTCCACGTGCGACCCACGGTGGCCTTCAAGGTCCGGCCATCGGGCGCCAAGACCAACGCCTTCGTCGGGCAAAACCCGCCCTATGGGGCGATCATTCGCTACAAGCTGATGGCGCAACCTGGCGACGCGCCGGTGACCATCCACATTCTTGACAACAGCGGCAAGCACGTCGCCATGCTAAAGGCCAATAACATCCCGGGCTTGAATCAAGTAGTTTGGAACTTGCGAGCCGACGGCCAAAACGAGGCAACCGTCGCGGCTGGCGAATATACGGCTGTAATGGAAGCCGCGGGTAAAAGGCAGATGCAAAAGGTCCGCGTGGAGGCGGAGAAGTAGCTCCGCCGGCGCTGGTTTTGCTGTATGCAACCGAAGGCGGGGGCTAACGCCTAGTTCTATGCAAAATCACTTAGAGATTGAGCTCACCGAACTTCGCGTTATAGAATGGGCTTAACGCAGGCTGAGAAATCCACGTTTCGGCTGTTCGCGATTTGAATCATTTGTCCAGGACTTCGCATGGCCACTGTGCAAAAGCCTCCGCAGCAGCGCCTCGTCTTGTATGGAGTCTCCTGGCAAGAGTACGGGCGAACGCTGCGTGCTCTCGCCGAGCG
>DASRAT010000618.1:0-9767 GCA_035638015.1 Gemmataceae bacterium
CAAGCGGCCTGGCGCGCCGTTTTTGGAAAAACTATTCAAACTAGGTGTTGCCCTGGACGACGACAAAGCCATGATTGCCATTCTGAAGAGCATCGCAACACCAATTCCAGATTTCCAGGATCAGTTCTTGCCTAGCCAAATGACGGCCTTGGCCGCCTACCTCGATGCTATTGATCAGAAGAACCAGTCATTGCCCAAGATTGAGGCTCAGGGCAGCGACCCAATGAAAAATGCCGTTCAAGCATTGAAGCCCGTTTTCGCGGCCGCGCGAAAGGTAGCGGGTGATCCCCAGCTCTCGCCCGAGGTTCGCCAACTGGCGGTGCCGTTGCTCGGTCGCGGCCTGAATGAGCATGAAAGTGACCGCAAGATTCTGGGCGATCTGCTGAAACCTCAAACGCCCGCCGAGGTGCAAGTCGCGGCCATCGCCACGCTCGGCAAGCTGCCTGGCCCGGAGTCGGCCAAACTGATGTTAGCGGGATGGAAAGGTTATGGGCCAGCCGCGCGTGTTTTGGTGCTGGATGCGTTGCTTGCCCGTCTCGAATGGGTAATTCCGCTCCTGGAAGCCATCGACGGCAAAACAGTCTTGCCGTCAGAGGTTGACGCCATTCGCCGACAGCGCCTCCTGGACCACAAAAATGACACGATCCGCCAACGCGCCAATAAGCTATTCGCTCAGGCCGGAAGTGCTGATCGCCAGAAGGTCGTTGAAGGCTACCGAGCGGCGTTGACGATGAAAGGCGACGCCACCAAAGGGTCGGAGATCTTCAAGAAGTCATGCGCTGCTTGCCATCAAATCGGAGGCCTGGGCCAGGCGGTCGGACCTGACCTGGCCGCCGAAGCCGGCAAACCGGGTGAAGTGCTGCTGACCGCCATTTTGGATCCCAATGCCGCCGTGGAGGCGCGTTATGTCAGCTACACTGCAACCACCAAGAACGGTCAGATCCTTGGTGGCCTGTTAGCCAGCGAATCCGGCGCCAGCATCACGCTGATCGCCCCCGACGGCAAAAAACACAGCATCGCCCGCGCCGACCTGGACGACCTTACCAGCACCGGCAAATCCGTGATGCCCGAGGGCCTGGAAAAGGACATAAGCGTTGCGGCAATGGCCGATTTGCTGGCCTTTCTTCGACAATTTGCCAGCGCGCCGAAACGCAAGGGTCCGTTGCCAGACACGCTCGCTCAATTGCCGATCACCTTGCCGGCGCCTTGTGCCACCGCGTCGACCCGCAGCTGGCCATTTTGTTCCGTGGCGCTAAAAACATACACCCCGCCCCCAATTTGCACGGCCGCGTTGTGCGGCATGTTGCCGTCAAAGCGGCCCAGGGAACGGCCGTCTTGCTGAAGATCGAGCGTCATCTTGCGGCTCTTCGCTTCCCAGCCTGACGCTAGCTGCGGCAGTGGCATGAGCGTCGTTCCCGGCACGGCAAGGTTCATCGACACCGGCTCGGGCGCCTTGGCCACCGCCACGGCACGCCGTTGTTGCACCAATGCCAGTTGCACCACGCACGCCGGCGCCACGGCAGTCTTGGCCGACGGGCGTTTGAGCTCGCTCGTCAGAACAACGGTATCGCGTTTGGCGGGGTCGATCTGCACCTTGGCCGAATTTACGAAAGGGCCTTTGATCGGTTGCACCACGTCGGCTTTGATGAACTCAAAACCGGGGTCGGCCTGGATCTGCTTGATCACTGTCTGCACATCGCCCTTGTCTTGCACCTGGAAATGCATCTGCACGAACGGCGAAGTTTTCTTGTGGTCCGTGCGGGCTGCTTCGTAAGTGACCGCCAATGTCGCTGTCACCATGCCTTTCGGTGCGGCCTTGACCTCCACGCGCTCATATTTCTCGTCAGTCTGTTTGCCGTTGGTAATCGCCAGCCGCATCACGTAAATGCCCGGTTCCTTGAAAGTTACGTAGCGCTCCTGATTGCCGTCTGGTGGATCTGGGTTGAATTCCATGGGCCTGTCGCCCAGGGCCCAAACGCACATGTCGGCGTTTTTGACCTTGGTGATGACGTGAAACGCTGCTGGGGCGTAGTCGCCGTTAACCGGTATGACATTGAAGGCTTCGATCTTGGGGGACGTCGCCTCGGTCGGGTCCACAGAAACGTTGGCGGTGCGGTCATTGGCTTCGTTGATAATGTTCTTCAGCGACAGTTTGACCGTATAGGTTCCGGCCTTGGCATAGGTGTGGGCAATTGCTGGTTCGTCGGGGACGAACGGCTCCATGGCGCTGCCGTCGCCGAAGTCCCACCACCCCTCGTGGCCGCCTGTGGACTTATTTTGAAAAGTCACATTCAGCCCGTTGACCTGGGCCTGGAAGTTGGCGACCGGCTTGGCCGGCTTGATGACCGAATCCAATAGCGGCGAAGCATACATCAGCGCCGCGCCCGAGGCCGCACTGAACACGGCGGCGATGAGCGCCTTGAGCCAACCGCCGATGCCGCTCTTACTGGTGGTTTCTTTCGAGGAATCCGACATGTGCGCGTCCTCCGTGACAGCGATGATAAGTGCCGAACCGCGGCTCGGCATGCGGGTCTGTGGCCAACAGCATAAGCGATTGGGGCGGCGGCCGTCGAGGTCGATTTTGGCCAGGCGGGCCGCCCTAAGGCGAGGGCGATTTTTTCGGAGGGTGAGCTGGCGCCGCCGGCGTCTGCGGCGCACGGCGTGGGGCGAGACCGGTTTGAAATACCGGTCCGCAAAGCAATGTCCAAATCGCAACAATGGCAATCCAGCGAAAGCGCATGATCAACCTTGGTTAATCCTCCTTTACGTGCGTGCAAGCTATGTGCCGTGAGGTTTACAGTCGAAATGGCAATGTCCATAACGCTTTATGTCATAATGAGATGCGCCCCAACTCCAGACTATTTGCCCTGGTTGAAATGACAGGTCGGCGTTCCCAAAAGCTAGCGCCGGCGCTCACCCTGTAACGACAAATGAACACCTTGATTACTCTGCAATGCCGCATTGCCCCAAATTCTCCGCTCAAGTTGGCTTGCCTCATCGCCGATATTTGACCTTGGCGACGGCAAATACGAAGTTTGCCAAAACCGCCGCTCCTACAAATGGCCGCCTGGAAGCGGATCGATGTCGACAAGAGGCCCGCGTCTCTGGAGGGGGACGCGCCCGCACGGTCTCGATTGTCCATCGCTGATCCATTGTCCATGCCTGGGGTCCTTCCCGCTCCCCAGAGCCAGTGGACCTTCCCGCGGCCTGCTTCTTGGGGTTCCCGGCATCTAGCACCTGCTTCAACACTCCGGCGCTCTTCGCTGCGACACCGTGTAGATCATGCCCCGCGACGGATCATTGCCACGACACCGCCGGGAACCCCAGGTTTTCATTTCAAAATTCGGAATCCCAAGCTGATTTGGCGGACAGTGAACGGTGGACAGTGGACGGCAATGCTTCCCGCTGTGCACCGTTCGCTGGCCTCCGTCCACTTTTCAATGTTTCCCGTGGCCCTACAAAGACGGAGAACAAATATTGAAAAAGGGGCCATCATGGAAATCTCCGAACTGCATGCTCGTGAAATTCTCGACAGCCGCGGCAATCCGACGGTCGAAGTCGATGTCGTCCTTGAAGACGGCGCCTCCGGTAGGGCCGCTGTCCCTTCCGGGGCTTCCACCGGCGCTCATGAAGCGGTGGAGCTGCGCGACGGCGACAAGAAACGCTATCTGGGCAAAGGGACCGCCAAAGCCGTCGCCAACGTCAATGACAGAATTGCGCCAGCCATTCTCGGTGAGGATGCCAGCGATCAAACCGCCATCGACCGCCTGCTCATCGACCTGGACGGCACGGCCAACAAGGGCCAGTTCGGGGCCAATGCCATCCTTGGCGTCTCCCTGGCCGTTGCACACGCCGCCGCTCACTCGGTTGGCTTGCCGCTCTACCGTTACCTCGGCGGCGTCAACGCCAAGTACCTTCCCGTTCCGATGATGAACGTCCTCAACGGCGGCAAGCACGCCGACAACAATGTCGATTTCCAGGAATTCATGATCATGCCGGTCGGCGCTCCGTCCTTCCGCGAAGCCTTGCGGATGGGGGCGGAAGTGTTTCACAACCTCAAAAAGGTGCTGCATGATCGCCATCTCAGCACCACGGTCGGCGATGAAGGCGGGTTCGCACCCAACCTCAAGAGCAGTGACGAGGCCCTGGAAGTGTTGGCCAAGGCGGTCGAAATGGCGGGCTACAAGCTGGGCGACCAGGTCGCCTTCGCTCTCGATCCGGCCACCACGGAGTTGTTTGAAGAAGGCAAAAAGAAGGGCAAAACCGGTTACTGCTTCTTCAAAAGCGCCCCCGACAAGGTCGCCAGCACCGATGAGATGATCGATCTATGGAAGGGCTTGTGCCAAAAGTGGCCGATTCGCTCCATCGAAGATGGCCTGGCCGAGGACGACTGGGCCGGCTGGCAAAAACTGACGCGCGAGCTGGGCGCCAAGGTACAGCTGGTCGGCGATGATCTTTTCGTCACCAACACCAAACGCTTGCAAGAAGGCATCGACAAGCGTGCCGGCAACAGCATCCTCATCAAGGTGAATCAGATCGGCACTTTGACGGAAACGCTGGATGCCATGGAGCTGGCCCGCCGCAATGGCTTCACCGCGATTGTCAGCCATCGCAGCGGCGAGACGGAGGACACGACGATTGCGGATATTGCCGTGGCCACCAACGCGGGGCAGATCAAGACCGGCTCCACGAGCCGCACAGATCGGATCGCAAAATACAATCAGCTGTTGCGGATTGAAGAGGATCTCGGCGATAGTGCGCGCTATGGGGCAGAGTTGCTGCGGAAATGAACTGAGCCCAAAGCGCCAGCGAGGATTGATGGCATCCTCGCTGGCGCTTCGGGCTCACAAGCCTTCAAATCATTTTTTACTTCTTTGTCGTCGTGCCAATGATAATCGTGCTGGGCCGCCCAGCCGCGAACGTTGTCGTTGCGTTCGCATCGCCATAGGCCGGATAGGCGAAGCCTGTGCCGCCGACTTGCGTCGTCAGCTTTTGCTGGGCCGGCAAGCCGACGATTCGGCCGTCCTCTGTTTTGATGCCCGCTTTCTTGGGAAGCGGAATCGGGTTCACTGGTCCGCCGTCATAGGGATAGGTGCCGTCCGCCGAGGGCATCGGTACGGTCGAAGGCGGATATTGAGAGGGCATCGGCAGCGTGGTGGTAGCCGGTTGGTACTGCTGCTGTGCCGGCGTTACATAGGCGGAAGGCCGCGACGCAACTGCCGTGGGCCCGACCTGGACGTCGCTAATGGGATAATAGGAGTAGCTCGGGCTCGAATAGTAAACAGTGGGTGCGCAGTACGGATAGCTGTAGTACGGCGACGCGTAGTAGTACGGGCTGGCATAGGACGCGTAATAGTAGGGGCTGTAACCTCCGTAATAGCCACCGTAATACGCCCGGTTATAGCCACCGTAGTAGCCACGGCCATAACCACCGAAACCAACGCCAAAACCAACGCGGAAGTTTACATGGCCATAGCCTACATGGCCATGGCCAACATGGCCGTAGCCGCCGCGGAATCCTGCAAAACCGCGCACTCCCATGAGTGCGGTTTCACTTTGGCCGTCGTAGGACAGCGTGGTGATCTTGGAATCGATGTTGCCGCCAAGCCGGACGGTGTCGTCCTGGGCTTGCGCCTGCTGGCCGCCGAGCAGCAGAGCAACAAGGCCCGCCGCGGCTGCCGTTCCGAATTGTCTCATCATGGTCATGCCCTCATCTGAGAGAAAAAAATGGACTTCCCGTACGCACTCCACATCCTGTCCCGCGACGGCTTGTTCCGCTGGCATGCCATCAGACATTCATTGTAACCATTGAGGGCGGCGTGTCAAACGGTGTCCGCCGGAAAAGCAGTCCTACAACTTTTTTGTAGCATGCATAGTAATTGACAAGTCAGACATGTGAGCGGCGCCAGCGTGACGGGGACCGCACGAGACTGTCCGACAACGCAACCCACGGTCGTTTGAGCTCGGACTCCCATGACCAAAATCAATCTCAAAAAATTCGAGAAAAACCTGGTCGTACGCCCGTTGCGCCTGTCCGATTGGGAGGGTGTCGTCTCGCTGCAAACGCAGTGTTTTCCCGGCATGGAACACTGGTCAAAAGAGCAATTCGAAAGCCAGCTCAAGATCTTCGGCGAAGGGCAAATCGGCGTGGAGTATCAGGGCAAGTTGGTGGCGTCGTCGGGCAGCCTCGTCCTTGATTTCGAACTCTACAAGGACTGGCACGATTTCGATGAGATTTCCGACAACGGTTTCATACGCAATCACCGACCCGATGGCACAACCCTCTACGGCATCGAGATCATGGTCCATCCCGACTTCCGCGGCTTGAAGCTGGCCCGCCGCCTTTACGACGCCCGCAAGAAACTTGCCCGCGAGCACAACCTCATGCGCATTGTCGTCGGCGGCCGCATCCCCGGTTACGCCAAACATGCCGACAAGATGACCGCCCGCGAATACATCGAACGGGTGATGAACAAGGAGTTGCACGACCCCGTGCTCACCACGCAGGTGTCCAACGGCTTTGTGCTCAAGCGACTCATCCCGGGCTACTTGACCGCAGACGCCGACTCCAAGGGCTTCGCCGCGTTTCTGGAATGGGCCAATCTCGACTATGTCCCCGACCCGCGCCAGCGTTTCGTGCCGATCGCGCCAGTGCGCGTCTGTGTTGTTCAATACCAGATGCGACTGGTGACCGATTTTGCCATGTTCGCCGGACAGTGCGAGTATTTTCTGGACGTCGCGTCGGAATACAAATGCGATTTCATCGTCTTTCCGGAGATCTTCACGACCCAGCTTTTGTCGCTGGTGCATGCCGAAAACCCTGCCGCGGCAATGCGCAAGCTATCCGAATTCACTCCGGCCTATCTCGAGTTGTTCACGCGCCTGGCCGTGAAATACAACGTCAACGTCATCGGCGGGTCGCATTTTACCGTCGAGGACAACGACCTTTACAACATCGCTTATCTGTTCCGCCGCGACGGCACGCTGGGCAAGCAATACAAGCTGCATGTCACGCCGGCCGAACGCCAATGGTGGGGCGTCAAGGGGGGAGATCACGTCGAGGTCTTCGACACCGACAAGGGCAAGGTCGCCATTCAGGTCTGCTACGACATCGAGTTTCCCGAACTGGCCCGCGTTGCCGTGGAGCGCGGCGCCCAAATCATTTTCGTCCCCTTTTGCACCGATGAACGCTACGCCTATCTGCGGGTCCGCTATTGTGCCCAGGCCCGCTGCATTGAGAACCATGTTTATGTCGCCATCGCCGGCAGCGTCGGCAACCTGCCCAATATCGAAAGCCTCGGCATTCATTACGCCCAGTCGGGAATCTTCACGCCCTCCGACATTCCGTTCAAACGCGACGCCATCGCCGCGGAATGTCCGCCGAACATCGAGACGGTGATTTTCGAGGATCTTGATTTGGAATTGCTCAAGCAGCATCGGCAGTCAGGCAGCGTGCTCAACTGGAAGGATCGGCGGACTGATTTGTATGAGGTGCGGATGTTACCAGGCGGCGGCAAAGTCGGGGTGTAAGTGAAAGCGACACCTGCCAAGACCGGGGCCACGACCCTGTGACCAATTCCAGGCTGCTTTTTCTACAATGAGCATCTCCCAAGCATCTCCGGTCGAGGATGGATCGCATGGCCTCTCCCCATTGTGATGTCGCCATTGTGGGCGCCGGCGCCGCCGGTTTGACGGCGGCCATTGGTTTGGCTCGTTCCGGTTTTCGCGTCGCCGTTGTCGAGGCGGCGGCGTTTGCGGGCGCCGAAAACTGGTCCGGCTGCGTTTATTTCGCGGAAAACCTGGCTCATGCGGATATTCTCGGCATCGACGGCGTCGAGGCCTTGGCCTGGGAACGCCGACTCATTGAACGCGGCTTTTTCGCCACCGACGGCCACGGCCTGCTCGGCATGAAATATCGCGATCCGGATGCCTTTCGCCATTGCTATACCGTGCTGCGGCCGATTTACGATCATCATCTCTCTCAGTTTGCCGTTCGCTATGGGGCCAGGCTGCTGACCAATACGACGGTCGAAAGTTTGATCCGGGAGAACGGCCGCGTCATTGGCGTATGCACCAATCGCGGTGCGCTATACGCGAAGCTGACGTTTCTCGCGGAAGGCGATGCATCGCACTTGGTCACGCGCGAGGGATATGAGCGTTCGAGTGATAAAAAGGACGCGCCCAAGTTTTTGCAAGGGATCAAACAAGTTTTGGAATTGCCGCCGCGGGCCATCGAGGAGCGCTTTGGCGTAGGCGCGGAACAGGGTGTTGCCTATGAGATGCTGCTGCGCAACGGCACGCTGCGCGGCAAAAATGTCCGCCTCAACATGGGCGGGTTTCTTTACACCAATCGCCAGAGCTTGTCAGTTGGACTCGTGCTGCCCGCCGAAAATTTGCATGAACATTTTGAGGGCGATCCAAATCTGCTGATGGAATGGTTCCTGCGTTTGCCGTCCTTGCAGCCGTGGTTTGCAGGCGCCAAGCAAGGGCCTTTCGGTGCCAAGATCATTCGCGGCGGCGGGGCCAAGGATGTGCCCACTTTGATTGATGACGGCCTGGCCATCGGCGGAGCGGCCAGCGCGATCGGCATTGATTTTCCCTATCCGAATTTCACGGGGCCGGCGACGGCGATGGGGTTGCTCATCTCCAACGCAGCCAAAAAAATCCGCGACGAAGGCGGCAGCTTCAGTCGCGACGAGTTAGACCGGCATTATCTGCAACCGCTCCAGAAAACGCACTACTGGCAAGACGTCGAGTTCCTGCGCCATTGGCCGGGCTATGTCAAAAAAACCTCATTCTTTTTCGGCCGTAATATCGACGTGGCCCTCGGCAGCGCGTTCCTGTGGACACGGCCCGGCAAAAGCTTCGCGGGGCGCTGGCAGGATTGGCTGCATTTGGTTCGCGAGCAAACGGGCGGCGAAAACCGTGCGGAAGTGGAAACAGACTTGATGCACTTCAGCGCTGCGCTGCGAGTGCCAGAGGTGGCGCAAAAACCGTCGCCGTGGCGATTGCTGTTGGATGGAACCCTAAACACTTTTCGCGATCTGGTTGGTGCACCGCGGGACTTGCCGGCGCATGGCGATGTGACCTTGCATTACAGCATTGCAGGTGGAACCCAGCTGAGCGGATTGCCGCCGGCCGCCCTGCGGACATGGTTCACGAAGTTCGCCCCGGCCATTGCGGTGGCGGCTCGTGTGGTTTACAGCAATGACAATGTGCCGCTGGCGCGGAAGCTGCCGCTGGCGACGCAGTATTTAACCAGACATGTGAGTTTGCTGGATTTTGCCAGGGCGATTAGCACCGGATTGATGGTTGGGGCGCGATGGCTGTTCGGAGCGCGAAACGGTAAACCGGAAACGGATGAGTATTTTGCCGCGGCTCAGGCGGCCACCGACATGACGCCCGCCGACGTCAATGCCACCGCCGCCTGGGACGCGCGTCTCGCCCAACTCAGTTACGACACCAGCAAAGCGTCTCACATTCACGTGCTCTGGCCGACCACGCTCGAAAACAAAAACGACGTGACCAAGGCAGGCCTCTGGCACGTTTGTCCCGCCCATGTCTACGAAGCCCGCGTCAACGCCACGGGCCAGTTGCAGGTCGTGGTCAATTTCGAGAATTGCATCAAATGCGAAACCTGCTGGCGAACGAGCGACATCGTCGATTGGGCCCGCGATGGGGCACAGCGGTTTGTGTATGCGGTGCATTCGCCGGTGGTGGCGAAATTGCTCGAAGGCGTGGTGGACGGTGGACGGTGGACGGTGGAC
>DASRAT010000619.1:0-2606 GCA_035638015.1 Gemmataceae bacterium
CGCCGGCAAAGCAGCTCCGCGGCCCGGGCAGCGACATGTAGGTAAATATTTGGTCAATGCCGCGCAGATCGGCCTCGGCCTTGACCAAGCCCGATGCTAGCAGACCCTTGACCTCGGAGGCGAAAAGCAACCAGCCGTCGCGCTCGGCCCAGTGCAACGGGCAAATGCCGAAGCGGTCACGGGCCAAGACCAAGCGTTGCTGGCGTTCGTCCCATAACGCGATGGCGAACTGGCCGCGCAGTTTCTCGAACATGCCGTTGCCAAAATCCTCCCAGAGGTGGGGCAGTATTTCGGTGTCGGTGTGCGTGGTCAGTCGATGGCCACGCCGGGTCAGTTCGACGCGGTTTTCGGCATAGTCGTAAAGCTCGCCGTTGAAGACGACCTGAATCGATTGATCTTCGTTGGCAATCGGTTGGCGTCCATCGGCCAGTCCGACGATGCTGAGCCGCCGCGACGCCAGGCCGAGACCGGGACGCGTCAGAAAGCCGTCTTCATCGGGTCCGCGGTGGACCAGGGCGCGGGCCATCGACTCCAACACGCCAGGAGGCGGTGGGCGGCGGGCCACGAGATCGATCATGCCTGCGATGCCGCACATGAAATGGTTCTCAACAACCGATCCGAAATGAGCCCGAAGCGCAAGCGAGGATTTAGGAATTCCTTGCTTGCGCTGCGGGCTCAACTTCAAAGCCATTCAATCGCAAAAAATCTTCGCGCCAGTGGTAATGGTCGAGCAGGCCTTCCGTCGGCCGCCCCATGATGCGGTGGGCCACATAGAGCGCCTCGACCGACGCCAGGCCGTTGTCCGGATCTGTGCCCAGCTTGGAAACGCGCGGGTACGCTGTTTTGTAGCCATGCAAGGAACGCGGTGGCACCTGTTCAAAGGCGCTGGTCATCGCCCCCGCCCAGCGCCAACTGCCGTCGAGCAAAAGCAAACCGTGAACCGCATCGGCCGCCGACAACTCCGGCCCGTCCGCCGCCAGGCGGACATAGCCCGTCAAGTCCGGCGACTCCCGGACGGGATAGCCCAATATCAATATGCCGGGCCGCCCGCGCAGCGGCAGGATCGAGCATTTGCGTGGGTTTTCCTTGGAGTGGCGTACAATAATGGTAGGAGGGTGGCCCTCGCTCATCCCTTGCTCCGCGCGGCGCCGGCTCAGTGCCCGTCCTTGCAAGGTCAACCGGCCACGTAAGATGACAACTAGAATACTTTTACCCTATAGCTGAAGCGATGGCACGAAAAGGGTCCAACCATCAACCACAAGGAGACAGCCATGAACGTGGAACTGAAATACTGCTCGATGTGAAACTACGAACCCCAGGCCGTCAGTCTGACGACCAAACTGCTGACCACGTACAAACAGAAAATCAAGGACTTGAAATTGATCCCCGGCGGCGGCGGTTGCTTTGAACTGTCGCTCAACGGCGACTTGATTTACTCGAAGCTCAAAACGGGCAAATTCCCCGACGAGAAGTGGGTTCTGGAGGCGGTCGGCGCCCGGCTCAAGGCGTAAGCCTTCATCAATTGTTTACTTGTCTCCACGCGGGCGGCAGGCTAGCATTGCTTTGTTGCTTCCTCGTCTCATGGGTACCATCATGCGCTATGCTCGCTTCCGCCCAGGTCTCTTTGCCGCTGTCATGGCTCTCGGCGGCATTTTCCTTTTTTGGGCTTTGCCCGACGCCGATTCGGAAACGCCCGATTACCAGCCAGGTCAACCCAAGCTGGTGGTCATGATCGTCTTCGATCAAATGCGCGGCGACTATTTGACCAAATGGGAAGCGCTTTTTGACAAGGAAGGATTTGGCCGCGTCCAGCGCGACGGCGCCTGGTACCAAAATTGCCATTATCCCTATGGCTGGACGTTGACGGGTGCGGGCCACGCCTCGCTGTCGACCGGTTGCTCGCCCTACAAGCACGGGATCATCGGCAATGGTTGGTATGATCGGGAGGCGCGGGCCAATGTGAATGCGGTCTCCGCCAACAAATACCGGATTGTGCCGGACCCGATGGATCCCAAAGAAAAGTTGAATGGACCATCGCCCGAGCGACTGAAGCAGCCGACCGTAGGCGAAGGCTTGCACAAAATGAGCCAGGGCAAGGCCAAGATTGTGTCGCTGTCGATCAAGGATCGATCGGCGATCTTGCTGGCGGGCCTTCGCGCGACGGCGGTCTACTGGTACAACACCGCTCGCAATTTATTCCAAACGTCTACCTATTATCGTGACACCGTGCATCCGTGGGTCGCGGATTTCAACAAAGAACGTCCGGCCGACAAGTATTTCGGCAAAGCGTGGGACCGCTTGCGGCCGGATGTCGATTACGTCAAATACAGCGGGCCCGACGATGTCAAGGTCGAGGGGACCGGCGTCAGCCAAGGCCGCACTTTCCCGCATGCGATGGCGGGTGGCAAGGCCAAGCCGGAAAAGAATTTCTACGAGGCAGTCACACATTCGCCTTACGGCAATGAACTATTGCTCGATCTGGCCAAGCGGGCCATCGACGCCGAGAAGCTCGGCCAGCGCGATGTTTGCGACATGCTCTGCCTGAGCTTTTCCTGCAATGACCTGGTTGGCCACACCTGGGGACCGGATTCGCAAGAGGTCATGGA
>DASRAT010000620.1:0-3592 GCA_035638015.1 Gemmataceae bacterium
GCCGCCAGCACCAGCGCCCGATTCGTAATGCTCTTCGACCCCGGCACCTGCACCGTGGCCTTCGGCGGCCGGCTCAGCGGAATGATCTCCAGCTTGTCGGGATAGGACATGGCAATCATCCTATTTGCGCCGTTGGCGGCGTGGAGCGAACAGTTTTGACAGCGGTAGCTTGAAGCCTGGCAGCACGCCGCCGCCATCGAGCACATCACCCATGCGCAGGGCCGTGGACTCCGTGGGCGACGTGAACACTTCCACCGTTTTGGCTTCGGAATCAATAATCCAGATCAAGCGCGTTCCCTTAGCAAACAACTCGCGGCGCTTGCGTTTCATTTCCCGAGGAGTATTGCTGGCGCTGAGAATTTCGACGGCGAGGTCTGGCACCAAACGGGGAATGCCATTTTTGGGAAGCTGGCCATCGGGTAGGCGGTCCCAACTGTAAAATGCCACGTCCGACGCCCGAACTTGTTTGGCCTTCAGCTTTACAAAGCCAGCTTCTCCGCCAATGATGCCCAGGTCGTGCTTGTCGAGGAAACTTTGGATTTGGTGGCCTAGAAACATCGCCAACACGGATTGTTCAAAGCCCATGGGTTTCCTCACCAATACGCCGTCAATTAGCTCGCAAATCATATTATGGTGATCGTCCAGGTAAAGAACGTCTTTTGGCGTTGCCGTGCCGGGAAGCGGGGCAAGAATGATGCGCTCCGCGGGAATCATGCCAAGGTGACGGCGCAGTTGCGCCATCGACCAAAGCGGCCCGGGCAATTCCTTGATCGCGGCCATGAAAAATCCTCCTCAAACGCGTTTGCGCTAATCCTCAAATACCTCACTCACCTTCAACTTGAACCCCGGCAACACATCGCCGCCGTCGAGCGTTTGGCCGACATGATAAACCTTGGATTCCGTTGCGGAATTAAAGACTTCAACAATCTTTTTCTCCGGATTGATTTGCCAAACTAACACGGTTCCCTGGGCGAAATACTCTCGTCGCTTGCGCGCCATTTCCTTGGGCGTGTTGCTCTCGCTCAAGATTTCCACCGCCAGGTCGGGCACAACGGGCCAAGCTTTTTTCTTGGGCCGTTTACCACCGGGAAATCGTTTCTTGGAGATAAACGCAACATCCGGAATGCGAACTTGACCTGGCAGGATTTCTAGCATCCCGGCCGCTCCAAGCACCACGCCAAGACTGCCTTTGGGGACGAAAATACAAAGATAGGCCGCAACAATTGCCGCAAGTCTCGATTCATCAGCGCCGAATGGCTTTCTCACCAGAATGCCGTCGAACAGTTCGCAAATGACGTTACGGTGGTCGTCTAAATACACCGCGTCCTCAACCGCCGCCGGACCATTGTAAGGAAACCGCAAAATGCGCTCGGCCGGAATCATGCCCAAATGTTTGCGCAGGCGAGACATGCTCCAAAGAGGCGATGGCGCCGTTTTCATGGTGGCTTGTGCCATTGGTGAGTCCTCAATCGCTAAGCCGCATGCGGCCTTAATACATTACCCGCATCAAAAACAACCCCTGTGCCGCCGCCGTCGGACCCGCTTGCACGCGATCCTCCGCCGCCAGAATCTCCGCGACCTTGGACTCCGGCCAAAACCCGCGGCCTACATTCATCAGCGTGCCGGCGATGGCACGCACCATATTGTACAGGAAGCCATCCGCTTCCACATCGAGCCAAATCCAGTCGCCGACGCGGCTCAGGCCCACATGCGTGATCGTCCTCACACTTGACTGGCGATTGGGCCAATTGGTCTCGAAACTACGGAAATCATGCCGGCCCAGAAGTGGCTGGGCGGCTCGCCGCATGGCGTCGGCGTCGAGCGGGCGCCCGCTCTGGAAACAATAACGCCGCAGAAACGGACTCGGCGCCAGACCGTCGTGAATGACATACCGATACAGTTTGCGAACCGCGTCGCGATTGGCGTTGAAAGCCTCCGGCACGTCCACGACTTCGCGCACAACGACGTCATCTGGCAGGTGAGCGTTAATGGCTCGCACAAGAGTTTCGACTGGAAGTTGTGTCTCGCTGTAGAAATTGGCAACCTGGCCGACGGCATGAACTCCCGCATCGGTGCGGCCGCTGGCGTTAACGCGGATTTTGGCCTCTCCGGTCAGCTCGGCGATGGCAGCCTCCAACGTCTCCTGCACGGTGCGAAAGCCCGGCTGCGTTTGCCAGCCGCTGAAGTCAGTGCCGTCGTAGGAGAGGGTGAGTTTGAGGTTTCGCATGGCCAGCCGTCTGCTATCAGTCCGCAGCTACCCTAGAAATCAAAGAGATCGATGTTGCTCTTGGTAAAGGTAAACGGCGTGCCCAGCAAGATATTGTCGCCCTGAATGGTGATATTTCCCAGCCGGCCGGCCTCCAACGATAGGTCGTCTGGCTGCAGCGTCCCCTTTTTCAACGCGTGACTGGCGTAGACCGTCAAATAACCCAGGTCCATGGTGTTCCACAGCACCACGCATTCGGTGATTCCTTTATGCACATAGGTCTTGTTTTCATTGGGCAGTCCCAAACCGATGACCGTCACATCTTTTCGGCCCGACTGTTCCACCGCCTCGGCCGCGCCCGGCACCGCCGGCGAGCAAATGGCCATGATGAGCTTGACCTTCGGATAAGCGTTCATGATAGTTTGGGCTTCCTCGAAAGCCTTCTTTTGCAAATCGTCGCAGGGCCGCACCACCGCCAACTTGATGTCGGGATATTTCGCTGCCTGGTGTTTCTCGATCTGCTTTTGCCACTCGATCATGTTTGACGCAGTCAGCGAGGCCTTGATGATGGCAAACTCGCCCTTGCCTCCAAGGATTCGGCCGCAATGGTCCATGAGGGTCTGGCCGATACCTTCGGGTGTTGCCTGATTGACGAAAAAGTCGCGGGCATCGTCCTCGGCGTCGGCGTCCCAGGTGACGACCTTGATCCCTTTTTCGCGAGCCTTCCGCAGCGCCGGCGATATACCTACACGGTTCTCGACAGACACAGCGATAACATCGACACCGCGAACAATCCAGGTTTCAATCAGCTCATTTTGCTTGATCGGATCGGGATCGGTCGGCCCGTCCCAGATGAGATTGACGCCCAGTTCCTGGGCCGCTTCCATCGCCCCCTTGCGGCAAGCAATGAAATAGGCGTTCCCCTTGCTCTTGGGCATCATGGCCACGGTGATGCGTTCCTTTTCGTTCTCGGATGGGCCTGTCATTGCATGACCCGCGGCGGCGATCAGCACACAGCCCACCACGACTGCACACACCGCCGTCATTTGCCAGCTGCCTTTTAGCTCTCCGCTGCCGCCGGCAGCCGCCGCCCACGTCGATACCCGCTCCAGACAGATGGCGGTCAAAAGCATTAACCCCACCAAAATGCCAGCGAGTTCACTGGGCAACGCCGCCAGCCGCAGGCCGCTTTCCATGACGCCGATGGCGCATAACCCAAGCAACGTGCCGTGCACCGTGCCGCGGCCGCCGAAAATTGACGTGCCACCAAGAACAACCGCCGTGATCGCCAGCAACTCATAGCCGGTGCCCACGTCCGCCCGGGCCTGGCCAAAGCGTGAGGTGTACAGAATCCCCGCAGCGCTCGCCGCCAACCCGGACAGGATG
>DASRAT010000621.1:0-3491 GCA_035638015.1 Gemmataceae bacterium
CGGGTCATTCCTCACGCCATTGGTTTCGTTGAACTCGGACTGTGCGACGTGGTCCTGGGCAACCGCATCCGTTCCCGCCAGGAGGCCGTCGGCGGCGGCATGCCGCGCTGGAAATACGTGGCCAACCGATTTCTGACGGCGATTGAGAATGTCGCCCTGGGCCAGAATCTCGGCGACTTTCACAGCGGTTTTCGTGTCTACCGCCGGAAGGTGTTGGAAACGATTCCCTTCGAAGGCAATTCCGACGATTTCGTCTTTGACACGCAGTTTTTGGCTCAGGCGGTTCATTTCGGCTTTCGCCTGGGCGATATCCCCGTGCCGGTGCGCTACTTCAAAGAAGCCAGCAGCATCAATTTCAAGCGCTGCATTAAATATGGGCTGGGAACGCTGGCAACGCTGGGGCTTTACTGGATGAATCGGCTGCGTCTTTGGCGGTCGGCGTTGTTTCAGGCGGGTTGAGCCGCAGGTTGTTGCCTCGCAGCGCCCGCACGACATAACAGCCCAGCCCATAGAATCCAAGCATTGCCAGACATGGCAACATCAAGGACGCCGTATCCGGGTAGCGCCCGTCAATATCCCAAACCATCATGATGGCCACCACCATCGTCGCCAGCTGTGTTTTCAGCACGAAAAACAAGATCACGGTCAACGTGAACACTGCGGTGCGCCGACGTTCGGAAAGTTCTCCCGGCGTTGGTTTGATCCTTTCGGCCGGCGCGGGGCCTTTCGCCAGGCGCACTGCCAGGGCAATCAGCAGCATTTCGCCGAATAACAACAGCGGAACGCGCGTGGCCCAGCGCAGCGCCGCGAACTCCAGGGCCGCGCGCCAACCCTTTAGCACGACCATCAAGTAAATGTCGGGATGGTGCTTGATGAAATCGAGCGAGAAGGACAGCAGCAGTTTGTCCAGTGCCACTGTGTCGCCGCTGTAGGAGGTTTCGCTGATCACCCACCCCCAGAGCACGCGCCAAACCAGCCAGGAATATTGATCCTGGATGCGGTCGTAATCCAGCTCATGGACCGGCCGACCGTGCGGCAGCGGCGGGATCCAGCCGTGGCTTTGCTTGTACCACATGCCCCTGGTCCAGCTGCGGAGCGTGTCTTGATGTTCGTCCGCTTCACGTCCCTTGATAATGGCCTCGGCCAGGGGTTTGCATTCGTCCCGGACTTCGGGCAGCATCTGGACGGTGAACAGCTGGCCGCACAGGCCGAAGAAGTTGAAGCCCGTGTATGCCACCAGGCTGAACTGGCCGACGACATGGTGCCGCCAGCCGCAGTACGCCAGATAGGGAAGCCAGCAAATCACTACCATCACGGCGGTCATGGCCAGGCGCTGCTTTTTTGCGTTCGAGGCGGCGGCACAGCTGCCGAGGATGATCGTTGCCAACGGCAGCATCACCAGCAAAAACTGAAACGCCGCCCGGATGTGATAAGACGCGAACACGCACAAGCCCAGCGCCAGCCAGCGCAGCGCTCTGGTCGGTCGGCGCAGCACGAAGAAAAAGCTGGTGACCGTGAAGAGCAGAAAAGCCTGCCCCGGCGCATCGGCCAGCAAGCTATAGGTGTTCATGTCGATGTAGTCGTAGATCAGCACCGGCAGGCACATCAACACGGCTGCGGTGGCACTGAAGCACAACTCACGCAAGCCGCGATAGAAGACAAGCACGGAAATGATGTGCAAAACCAGCTGGCATTCGGGCAAATAGGCCCACGGATCGTCGAACGCCAGCCAGTGATTCGGCGTCAGTTCCACGGCTGCATGGTCGAGCACCCAGGCATAATCTTTGGGACCGTCGCTGATCGTCCAGGCGTGATTGATTTCAGGGTTGAGGAAGACCAGCTGGTAGAGCTTGAGGAGCAGCGGATAGCCCCAGGTGCGGAAGGTGGCCAGGCCCTTGGGATCGGTAAGATCCATGCAGGCCATGTCGAGATAGTTGTAGCTGTCGGGCCATAGCCTGCAGTGTTCCCAGGGGCGCTGGTAATTGTAAATGAATAGGCCGACGCTAAGAAAAAGCAGCCAGAAATAGCCGTTGGACACCAGCCGGCGCGGCATGAGGGCATACTCCGAATTGAGGTTGAGGAAATATACGCAGCGCCGGAAAGGGCGGCCAGGGAACCGCTGCTTGCACAGGAAAAGACGCTAACGTTTGCGGCCCCAAATCTCAAACCCCTGGAGCGGGGCTATCACCTCGTAACGGTCGAGCAGCAGTTGTTGCAAACGTGGCATGGCGCGTAGAAACCAAGACGTTAGCCAGTATTCGAATTGCCACGACCGCCCGTCGCGTTGCACCACAATCATTGCGGGCAGAGTTTTTGCCAGCTCATCGGTGTCCGGGTCGGTGCCGGTGTAGGTGAGGCCGGGATCGTACCAAAGCCGAGCATTGCGAAAGCTTTCCACTCCCAGCAGGGCGTAAAACTGTTGGCAGGTGGGCATGATGAACAGGTCTTGCCCCTCCCGCCAATGAGGATAATCGCCGCGGTGATTGCGCCACCATTCGTAAAGCTCCTCGAAATCGCTGACCTGCTCGGGCGTGGCTTCGCAGCCCGCCAGCGTCGGGATTTTCGTGAAGGACACGAACTCTCCCCGCCCCGCCGGCGAATAGGTCCAGCCCTGGCGCTGAACGTTATAGACCATGTAAAAAGAGGCCAGCGTCGCCGCGGCGATGAACAACAAGGGTCGAGCCAGCGACATTAACCCTAGCTGCAGATTGCGCCGCGCCAAAACGAGTTTGGGGATGTGCGCCAGAAAATAGGCCGCAATGACGAGACCAAGGCACACATCATAGGCGTCTTGAAAAGGAGTCCGCCACGGGTCGAGCACCCAGGCCAGCTCAGGCCAGCCCAGGGCAAGCAAAGCCGGCCAGAATTGCAACGCCAGGGCGGCAAGTGCCAAGAACCCCAGCGCCCGCGCCAGCCGCGGCGAAATCGTTACAGTTGCTTCTTGGGCGTCCGGCCGGCGGGCAAGGCCGCACAACAATCCCAAGGCCAGGGGCACGAGTCCGCAAAACCAGGTCGTCGGAGCGGAACCCGTGCGCCGGCCTGCAATGGTGATGACGAGACTACAGATGGCCAGAAGGGCGCCGGCGCTTTGCCGGGGCGTGAAACGAACGCCGCGGATCAAAAGAGCCAGCAGCAACAGCAAGGCCAGGAGCAACGTCCAAACATCCAGGCTCTGGCGGCGCGGCGCGCTCACAATGTCCTCGCCCAGTCCGCCCAGGGCATAGGCGAGCCGGTTTATTTGCGAGCCAGAGCGAAGGAAGTCGTCAAGGAATTGGCCGTGCCACTCAAAAAAAAGAACGATCATTGCCGCCGACGTCATGGCCGCGAGCGTGCAACAGGCGGCGGCGGCCAGATTGGACTTGAAGGTCCTTCCTTGCAGCGGCGCCGCCAGCCACAGCGCGCCGACGCAAATCAGCGCCGCGCCTCCGATGTTTTGCTTGGACATGACCGCCAAAGTCAAGGCCACGCCGGACAGCGCCGCGCCGACGTTG
>DASRAT010000622.1:0-2383 GCA_035638015.1 Gemmataceae bacterium
TTTCGCAGCCGAGGCCGACCAGAATGTAGGCGGACACGTTGGCGTGTTTGGCGAAGCCGGCAAGAGTGCGGTCGAGCTGGTTGTGATCGGGGCCGTCGTATTGCATGGCGCAACCGGCCTTGTGGGTGATGGCCACAACGCCATCGACGTATGGAAATTGCTTGAGAAGATCGGTCGTGCGGACTTTGTCGGAGATGTATTTGCTGGCGCTGGCGGAGCAGTTGACGGTGCTGATGATGGCGATGTAGTTGCGGGTGCCGTAACGGCCGTTGCCGCGATCATAGCCCTGGAAGTGGCGTGGAGCGGGTCGTGCGGGCGGCGGCGGTGTGTCGCGGCAGAAGGCGTAATCACGCTCGAAGTTGTCGGCGGCGAGGTTTTGGACATGGACATGCGAGCCGGCGGCGATGTCGTCCTTGGCGAAGCCGATGATTTGGCCGTATTTGTAAACGGCGGCGCCTTTCTTGATGTCGCGCAGGGCGAGCTTGTGGCCGAGGCCGACGCGGCCGGTTAACTTCAGCGTGCTGCCGTTGTGATGGATTTCCTGACCGGGTTGCAGGTTACGAGCAGCGACGGCGATGTTGTCTTCGGGGCGCAGTTGGACGGCGACTTGGGAGAGGGGTACGGCGGTCATGAGTAAAACTCTCCGGGCGGTAGTTCTAACAAATCCTTGAAATCAGCCGGAAAAACCGCCCACGAAGCCTGGTAAGTCTCTTCAAGCGGCACCGGAATGTAGCGATCTTCATGCAAGAAAACGGGCATATCCGGCAACTGGTCGCCTACGGCGGCCTGGTCGACGAAAGCGGTCACAGGTTTGGCAACATACGCCGCGACCGTAAGTGGTTTGGTAATGGGAAACGTGAATGGCTGCTCTGAAAACTCTTTCCAGATTTCGCAGTGTATCCCTTGTGGGTCGCGTGTTGACGGAGGAAATAGGTCAACCAGCAACAAATGAATTCCTTGACCGAGCAAATCAATTGCCCTTTGCACAAAGGCGTGCAACGCACTTCCGCTGCATTTGTCACCTGGCGAAATGATGTCAATTTCGGCCACCCAATCGCGGCGGTGATTTTGGATGGAGATACGATTGGCGCGGCGAGAGTATATTTCTTCCTCACTTTCCTTTCCCTGTCTGCCAACCATGCTGCCAGTGATCGGGCCGCCGATTTCCTGATCTATTAGGGCAACGTATCCTCGTGGTAGGCGACCGGCATTGAGCACGCGACTCAGTTCAACTGTCCAATCCTGGTGAAAATCATGAAACAGCCCGGCGTCAACGCGCGTCCAGTCATGGATGGGCATGGCAATGTCCTCCGCGAGTTGCCCTCATTATATGTCACCCGCTCGGCCCATTCCTACTTCAATAGGTTTTTGGCTCCTTGCTGAAGCAGCGTTTCCGCCAGACGCCGGCCGAGCGATTCGGAATCTGCCAAGGGACCGCTGATGTCGCTCGCGATTCGCTTCGACCCATCGGGGGAAAGCACCGCGCCGCAGAGTGTCAGTGAATGGTCCTTGAAGATTGTTTTGGCCCCAATAGGCACCTGGCAACCGCCGCCCAAGGCCCGAAGCATCGCCCGCTCCGCGCGGACCGCGTGGGCCGTTGGTGGATGATCGAGTAGGCGAAGCAAGTCTGTGGTGACTGAGTCTGCCGTACGACATTCGAGGCCCAAGGCGCCTTGGCCCACGGCGGGAAGCATCCAGGCTGGATCGAGAATCTCGGTGATGACGTTGGCCAGCCCAAGCCGTTCCAGGCCGGCCTGGGCTAGCACAGTTGCGTCGAGGTTTTGTTCCTCCAACTTGCGTAGGCGCGTTTCCACGTTGCCGCGCATGTCCACCAGTTTCAAATCTGGCCGGCGGTGCAGTATTTGAGCACGGCGGCGCAAGCTGCTGGTGGCGACTGTGGCGCCAATCGGCAAGGTGTCGAAAGAGCGATGGCGCTGGGAAACGAAGGCATCGCCCGTTGGTCCGCGCATTGGCACGGCGGCAAGCGTTAAACCGTCCACGGCGAAGGTGGGCAAATCTTTCAAACTGTGGACGGCAACGTCGGCCCTGTTTTCTTGGACGGCTAGCTGGATTTGTTTGGTGAACAGGCCGTCGCCGCCTATCTGGGACAGGGGTTTGTCACGGATTTGATCGCCGGTGGTTTCGATGTGGATGAATTCGATGGCGAGGTCGGGCACGGCGCGGCGAAGCAAATCAGCAACGTGGTGGGCTTGCCACAGGGCGAGCGGGCTGGCGCGGGTGCCTAGGCGCAAAGGTTTAGACATAACGGTAACAGCCGCTTGCGGGTTCGCAGCGCGAAACCGCAAGCGGCAGCAAGAAGAGTATCACCAATCGCCACCACCGCCACCACCACCGAAATCGCCGCCGCCACCACCACCGAAAT
>DASRAT010000623.1:0-3198 GCA_035638015.1 Gemmataceae bacterium
AAGTATTTTCCGGCTTTGGCTCCGGCTGCCTTGATGAGCTCCGACCAGCGCACCTTGGCTCGATCGGCTATAGGAGAGCCGGGATGTGGGTAGAACATGTCCACGAAGCTATTGGTGAACATGCTGCCCATGCCGCCACCGTAATTCCAGCTCGACTCGTCCTTGGAACACGCGTTTACGTCGATGTAGCCCCGGTGGTTTAACATGAGCGAGACGAGCGCCGGGTTTTCCATGACCATTTCATATCGGACCTCCGGCGCCTTGAACGGGTTGGCCTGCGAGCGGTTATAGCACGACTCGGTGACCAGGGCCGTCAATGCCGCCTTGCGGCCGCGCATGTGCTGCCAAAGGTCCTTGCGCATGAGATCATTACCGCCGCCTCCCAGCCAAAGGAAATGCCCTTGCGAAGCGTCATTGAACTGGTATGCCGCGTCGTAGCCGCCATGGATATGGCAATAGACGAATAGCGCTTCGTCCGCTCCAATCTTGAGAGCGTCGATGGTATTGAGGATGTTGCGAGCCGTCACGTCCTTGCCCTTGATGACGGCCACCGTTCCCAAGTGCTCTTCCTTGAGGCCACCCTCGAAAAGCGTTTTCATCTGCTCGATGTTGTACGCCGCGCTTTTGCCGACGGACTTATCCTCCGTCACGCCTACGAGCACGACGTGGACTTTGCGATTAGGTCCAGTCTTTTGTGCTTGCAAGGGGGCGGTGGCGGAAAAGCTTACGGCCAAGGCCAATGCAACGAATTTGAACCAACGCAACACAGACACAGAGTTCATGGCGTGTCCTCCTTGAGGGACATTGCCGAAGAAGTTCTTGGCGAGCAGTTTGGTGAGTGCTTCGGAAAACTTTCTTTGGCGTGGGGGTTAAGTTTTATTTCTTGCAAGTTCATCGCGGTCCGAGTTCGGGTAAATCTGTTCGGCGCCGGGCCGTCGCTATCCGGCGGTGGCTGTTTGGGCGTGGGCCTGGCTGGCGGGGCGCGCCAGGTAAACTCCCTCCGGTCCCTGTTCCTGCTGGTTGCGCAGGCGCCAGTGCTGTAAGCCGTCCTTGTCGAAGCCAATGACCAACCCCAATACGCAGAGGCTCTCCAGCACTTGTTGCACTTCTCCAATCCTTGCTCCCGCGAAACTGTGAGCTATTGCGGAGGTCGTCCAGGTCGAATGCCCGTGAATTCGGGCAGCGGCGACTACGGCCCGGAATTGTTCGGGCAACATGCTCGGCCACTGCGGCTTGTTAGCGCCGCCCGTATGGGTTGCTCCAATGGAAACCCGTAGCAATTCGGCCACGCACCAACCGGCGAGGCAGAGGTTCACCGCAAACAGGGCTGCCTCGGTCCAAAGCGTCAGTTGAACAGGCCCCTGTCCCAGATAGGCGGCGACGTTAGCGGTCCGGAGGTCATTCACCAGGATCAACGAAAAGAACAGCACCGGTACGGCGACGCCCCCTACCTGAAGTGCCAGAATCAGCTTTTTGAGAACAGGCGAACGCCGTTCCATACCGCCTGTGCAGAACACCGTGTGCGCCTGCACAACAGCCAGGGCTTGCGGGTTGTCCTTGAGCCGATCCAGATTCACGAACTCTCGGCTGAGGCTCAGAGCGAACCAGGCCAGCAGGATCGCCAAGCCTAAGCCGGCCATTATGCCGAAGTCGTTGACATCGATGCGGAGGCCCGTCAGAGGCACCGGGACCGACATGGCGTTGTCATCGCGGATGCGCTGGTACGCCTCCAGGCGCTTTTCGATATCCAGCGAGCTGTACCGGTGCGTGAGGATAAACGCCGCTGCTCGCAAAAGGGCATCGCGCGAGATGCCCTGGTCGGCGATACGCGGATCCTTCATACAACTGTCCACCCACGCAGCGGCCTTGGTGTCAACATCGTCCTCCGCCGACAAGGCTGGGACCAGTTGACGCGGAGGGCCGGGTTGTTCGATAAGAAAAACCGGCCTAGGCTCCGCGCTGTACAGCAGGCGTGCGTCCAGAGTCACCTTGATGCGGTTCTCAATCCAAGGCTCGCCGCAGGTATTGAGCAGCACAAGCGCCCAGAGGATGCCAAACGCCTGGATGAACAGCAGCACGCGCCGCGACCGTTGCGAGGCGTCGATTGCGGCCCGGACAAACTGCTCGTGATAATCCATGGCAACTCCTGTATTCGGCCAATGCACAAACCTGGCAATGATTGTCCGGCGTTATTTGCCCCCGACGATGACGAGGGGGAAATCCTCCAGCGGTTTGCGCGGCGTACTGTCCTCCGAGCCATAGCGCTTGCCGTCCCGCGTGATGTAATAAAAGGTGTGCTGGTTCTCCAGCGTGTACTGCTCGCCGGTGCGCGGGTCCATCTTTTGCCAAGGCACTTCAATGTCCAGCATGAAAACCATCGAAGCTTTTGTAAGGAAAGTCGTTATGGCCCAGCCGTCCGACTCGTTGACAGCCGTTGCGCGTTCGATGGAGCGGCACAACGTCGGCGCGATAGTTGTCGTTGAAAATGGCAGGCCAGCGGGCATTGTCACGGACCGCGATCTGGCTTTGCAGGTCGTGGCGCGCGGCGTGTCGCCCCAGAAGGCTGTTCGGGACATAATGACCGCACCTGTCAAAACGGTAGAGCAAAGCGAGGGCGTGTTCGATACCACGCGAACCATGATGGATGCCAAGGTCCGCCGCTTGCCGGTCGTGGGTGAGGACGATCGCGTCGTAGGAATAGTAACGCTCGATGACCTGCTCGGCGTGCTGAGCCAGGAATTGTCCCACTTGATTGCCGGCATCAAACCGGAAATGGAAACCAAGTAGAATTCCTGCGGCAATTTCGGAAAGCGAGTGTCACCATGGCGGAACCACTAAAACTCAACCATCCATGGCTGGTCGCCGTGTGGCCGGGCATGGGCAATGTGGCTCTTAGTGCCGGCTACTATCTGATGGCCAAACTGGAAATGCACCTCATTGCCGAGTTTGAGGTTCGCGACCTCTTCGACGTCGATAGTGTTGAGGTCAAGGATGGGATCGTTCAAGCCGGTCGCCGGCCCCGGAGTCGGCTATTCCTTTGGACGGACCCCAACAAAAAGCACGATATCGTGGTTTTTCTAGGCGAAGCCCAGCCCCCCATCGGCAAATACTTGTTCTGCCACAAGCTCGTTCAATACGCGCGTGAGTTGGGAGTCGAACGCATTTTCACCTTTGCCGCCATGGCGACTCAGATGCACC
>DASRAT010000624.1:0-2187 GCA_035638015.1 Gemmataceae bacterium
GCGACCGCGACCCGCAGCCGTTCAGCTTTTCGACAACCGCCATCACCGAGCCGCAGCTGAATTGTCACATTACCTACACCAACGTGGCGGTTCATGATCTCATTCGCGCCAATTTACACCGGGCGCCCATGTACTCCGGCCAGATTTGCGGCCGAGGCCCGCGCTATTGCCCGTCCATTGAAGATAAGGTGGTCCGGTTCGCCGATAAGGACCGGCACCAGATCTTCCTCGAACCCGAGGGCCGCAACACGCTCGAGTATTACTGCAACGGCATCAGCACCAGTCTGCCCAATGATGTGCAATATGAGTTGCTGCGTTTGATCCCCGGCCTGGAAAACGCGGAGGTAATGCGCTGGGGTTATGCCGTGGAATACGACTACGCGCCGCCAACCCAGCTGCATGCGACGCTGGAAACCAAGTTCGTGCAGGGCCTGTATTTCGCGGGCCAGATCAACGGCACGACAGGTTACGAAGAAGCCGGAGCCCAGGGATTGATGGCGGGCATCAACGCTGCGCTCAAGATCAAGAGAGAATCGCCGCTAATCCTGGACCGGAGCCAGGCCTACATCGGTGTGTTGATTGACGACCTTGTGACCAAGGGAGTCGATGAGCCTTACCGCATGTTTACGTCACGGGCCGAGTATCGCTTATTGCTGCGCCACGACAACGCAGATCGCCGTTTGACGCCGCTGGGCCGACGAGTCGGTTTGGTCAACAACGACGATTGGCGACGTCTTGAGGAAAAGCAGCGCGGCATTGATGAATTGACGTCTTTGCTGCAAAGCTTGCGTCATGACGGCGACACTTTGGAGAAATGGCTCAAGCGAACCGAAGTGGACTGGGAGCAAATTTGCGGCTTCTGTCCAGAATTGCAGACGTGGAACACGCGGCCCCAGGTGCGCGATCAAGTGGTGCTGGAGGCAAAGTACAGCGGCTACATCGACCGCCAAGCCGCGCAGGTTGAGCGTTTTCACCGCATGGAATCGAGGCCGATCCCGGCGACATTTGATTACCTTGCCATACCGCAGCTTCGCGCCGAGGCCAAAGAGAAATTGGGCCGCATCCGGCCGGCGTCGCTGGGGCAAGCGAGCCGCATTAGTGGGATCAGCCCCGCTGACTTGGCGGTCTTGCTCATCTATTTGGACGGGCCCCGGCGAACGGCTGTCTCCAGCAACACCATCTAAGCCGCACCCTGTGGGCGCGCGAAGAAAGCGCGATCAGGAAGAATAGGAAAATAAATGAATCTGCGAAGCCTGTCCGGCCGATAAAATGGGGTAGAGGCGTGATTCGAAGAAAAACGGCCGGCCAGGCAAAATAACCACTCAATGTGAAACTGTTTACGCCTCAAAAAGTTTTCATATTTGGTAATGGCAATTTGGGTAAGAGAGCAACTTTTTACGAGTCAACAACTTGTGGCAACTGGCGAACTCTGATTCGCGTTGACATGATCCATAAGATAGTTATAATCCACCTTGTTGGTTGAATCGGTAAGCCTTTCGTATCCTGTAATACCCGCTCCGGCACGGGCAACCTGAGTTGACAGTTAATGTTGGTCGGCAGGGCTTTCCTAGATCAGGATGAGTAGGGCGACCCGGACATGCTTACGGAATAAGCGAGGCATTTTTCAAGGAAGAAATCGGTCCGGCAGCAACCTTTATGGAAAGCGTGTGTGCGGACCACACTCGTGCGACTGGCCCTAGCGCCAGTAAAGGGGTGGACGAACCCATGAAGACCGTTTTCACGACCGGCGAAGCTGCGAAGATCTGCAAAGTCAGCCAGCAGACCATCATCCGTTGTTTCGACAACGGGCAGCTCAAGGGCTTTCGCGTTCCCGGCTCACGGTTCCGCCGGATTCCACGCGAACTGCTCTACAAGTTTATGAAGGACAACGGCATTCCGACAGACGCTCTGGAAAGCGGCAAGCGGAAGGTGTTGTTGGTTGACGACGACGTCGAGTTGGTCGAATTGATGACCAAGGTGTTGGAGGAGGACGGGCGCTTTGAGGTGCGCGTGGCCAACACCGGCTTTGACGCCGGCATGATGGTCAAGGAATACCGGCCCGACCTGATCGTTCTCGACGTGATGCTGCCGGACATCAACGGCAAGGAAGTCTGCCATCGCGTTCGCGCCGACCCCAGTCTGGAAGATGTCCGCATCATCTGCATCAGCGGTATGATCGAAGAGGAC
>DASRAT010000625.1:0-2375 GCA_035638015.1 Gemmataceae bacterium
GGCCTGCGTGGCAATTTCGCCGGCCAATTGCTCGGCCTTGGCTTGAAGGATTGCGTCCATGCGTGAATCTCCGTAAGGAAGGTTGATTAAGGAAAATACTTAATCTGCGTTCCTGACACAAGATTCCTTACAGGCCCTCCCTTGTGCCGTAGCGCCTCGCGCTTGACGCGGCGTTCCCTAACAGTGCCTTCACAATGCTCGCATTTGAAATCGTACATGTCTGGCCCTTTATTTGATTTCGTACACAGTTAGGACCAAGAGTTGGTCGTGCTCCACGAATCGAACCACCACGCCCACGGGCGTTTGCTGGTCTGTACCATTGCCGATTATCACATAACGTGTGCCCCGAGGATCCTTTGTCAATACCTGGTCGATTTTGCCCGTGAGGAGCGCCGACTCGACATCCAGCACATCGAGATTGTCTTCTTCCGGCATGTTCTGTCAAGACATAGCGATGATCCAGGACCGCCTTGCGAATGCTTTCAAGTCCACGGCGAGCCATATGCAATCCCTCTAGCAGCGCACATTCTAACAAATCAAATGGCCGGCGCTGTCCTTTTTTGTCTTTCGGGCCATGCCTTTCCTTTATCAATATAGAGAAGGCGTTGAGGTCGTTGCATGGGTTACCGCAGTCTCCGCCATTGTGTCCAAGATCTCCAGCGCACCAAGCAATTGGTCCGCATCGAGCAGGAGATCGATCCCTATCTTGAGGCAGCGGAGATCCAGCGCCGCGTCTATCAAGCCCAAGGCCCGGCCATTTTCTATGCCCGCGTCAAGGGCTGCCGCTTCCCGATGGTCAGCAATCTCTTTGGCACTTTGGAAAGAACTCGCTTCCTCTTTCGCGACATGCTCGACGCCGTCAGGCAACTGGTCGAGTTGAAAGTTGACCCCGCCAACTTCTGGAAACAACCGTGGCGCTACCGCGATGTGCCAAGAACGCTGTGGTTTGTGCGGCCGAAGTTTGTCAACGGCGGCCCCGTTTTGGAATGTCAGACCACGATCAGCGAATTGCCCAAGCAGGTCTCATGGCCGAAAGACGGTGGCCCGTTTATCACCTTGCCTCAGGTTTACACTGAACTCGCCGACAAACCTGGCTGGCGGCACTCCAACCTGGGCATGTACCGCATCCAACTCAGCGGCAATGACTACGAGCTCGACAAACAGGTTGGCTTGCACTACCAGATTCATCGCGGCATCGGCGTCCATCACGCCGCCGCCTTGCGTCACGGCTTGCCGTTTCGCGTTAACATTTTCGTGGGCGGTCCACCCGCAATGGCGTTGGCCGCGGTGATGCCGCTGCCCGAATCGCTGCCTGAATTGGCGTTCGCCGGTGCGCTGGGCGGTCAACGCATCAGATTGTCCACACAAGCCAATGGCCTGCCGATTGCCGTCGATGCCGACTTCGTCATCACGGGAACCGTCGATCCTGACAAGCAACTTCCCGAAGGCCCGTTCGGCGATCACTTAGGCTACTACAGTTTGGCGCACCCGTTTCCGGTGCTGAATGTCGAAAAGGTTTATCACCGCAATGACGCCATTTGGCCGTTCACTGTCGTTGGCCGCCCGCCGCAGGAGGACACCTCTTTCGGCCAGATCATTCACGAAATAACGGGGCCGGTGATTCCGACCGTGGTGCATGGCGTTCACGCTGTCCATGCCGTTGACGCCGCCGGCGTCCATCCGTTACTGCTGGCAATCGGCAGCGAACGCTATGTGCCCTACGAAAAAACACGGAAGCCACGCGAGTTGCTTACGAGTGCCAACGCAATTCTTGGGCAGGGCCAGCTTTCCCTGGCAAAATATCTGTTGATTATCGCCAAGGAGGACGATCCTGAGTTGGACATTCATGACATTGCCGCGTTTTTCCGGCACGTCCTGGAACGCGTCGATTGGCGAACCGATCTGCATTTTCAAACTTCGACGACCATCGACACGCTCGACTACTCCGGCACAGGCTTGAATGAAGGATCAAAGCTGGTCATCGCCGCCGCAGGCCCCGTACGCCGGCGTTTGGCAACGACACTGCCGCCGGCCCTGGAATTGCCGCCGGGCTTCAGTGATCCACGGATTTGTTTGCCTGGTGTGGTGGCAATCCGGGGCAAGCCCGAAATCGGGGAGTTCTGCAAGGCCCTGAAGTCCAGCAACATGTTGGAGAACTTCCCGCTCATCGTGTTGGTGGACGACAGCGATTTCACGGCCCGGACGCTCAATAGCTTCTTGTGGGTGACGTTTACCCGTTCCAATCCAGCGGCGGACGTGGACGGCATAGGCGCATTCACGCGGCAAAAACACTGGGGCTGCGACGGCTCGCTGGTAATTGATGCGCGGATCAAACCGCATCACGCGCCGCCGCTGGTGGAGGATGCGGAAGTGAA
>DASRAT010000626.1:0-2918 GCA_035638015.1 Gemmataceae bacterium
ATCCGCTCCGAGCACGCGGTTGAGCGCCACTGCACTGGAATTGGGTTGCACGAAGCGCACCGCTTCGCCTTGTCCGATGTTGAAGGTTTGCCAGTTGATGGCCACATTCTGGCTTGCCTGGGTGATGGTCATGCTGCCGCCGCCGCCCGCAATGCTCGCGCTGCCCGCGGAGACCGCGCCGCCCGCGGGCAGCGCATGGGCGTTGGCGCCGAAGGCTAGCGCCACAAACAACCCCATCCCCTTGAGGGCAAAAGGAGAGTGCCGCGCGCCGGAACCGCGCAGAGCCAACCTAACCAAGGCCAATGTTTTTGGACCCCTTTGGGGGTCTTCGGATAGCGCTGCAAACATGTCGGCCGGGTCGTTCCAGACGGATTGATGAAGATGGTTCATGATGTCTTCCCGGGACGTTGACGAGCGATTCGGGACGGCCCAGACCGCCTGCCAAACTTCTCATCGGCAAGAACGTTTGTACGCCTCGCGCCCCCGCCACACTGTGCGCTGGCAGACAAAAGACAAGCAAAGTGGCGGTGAGGGGCAGAGCGGAGAGCTGGGTTCAAGACCGGAAACTCGGCCGAATGCAACAGCGACTCGCAATGCAGGGATGCGTCGCCGCGGCATCGCCGCGATGAGCGGGGCCGCGAAGGGCCCCCCCGACCTGCGCGGCGGTGCGGTTTACGACTTGTTGAACTTCGCCTTGGCTTCGTTCATGCAATGGCTCTTCGCCTCCTCGGCCCCGCAGATGTCCTTGGCATTTCCGGAAAGATTTGTGCGCGACGCCTTGGCAGCCTTGTACTGGGCGGCAATGCCATCCTTGGTGGACTTGAATTGTTCTTTGGTCATGGTCTGCGCCATCGCACCGGCGCTGAAAGCGAGGCCGATCTTAGCCCTCGTTCACGAGGAGCCGCTTCAGCCTGGTCTCGCACTCCAGATCGACCAGGGAGCGGAGCGCGGCCGAAGACTCAAAGGCGACGGCCCCCCGGGCCTCAAGGTCCCCAGGCTGCTCCAACAGCCAACGCGGCCGGCACGATAAGATGTGCCATGTTAAGCAAACGCCTATCCGGATGGCTCAGACGCGCCGCAAAGGCCGCTCGACCCTCAAGTATCGAAGAAATGCAAGAGGCACTGAAGCCAGAACGTGAACGTCCTCAGCCTCGAATTAAGCAGCCGGTCCCCGCAATGGCGAGACGCACGCCCAAGTAGCAGGCGTGAAGGTCCAGGATTTGGCAACCCAACCCTCTCCAACGCCTTCTTTGACCCTTCGCATTCCCTGGACAGCCGGCACCCGCGCTTCGTTTTTACCTACGAGGGCAATCCCATTGGTCAGGTCGGTACCAAGGCTTGGATGAAGGCTCTCAAACGGGCCGGGGTCAAGGATTTCCGCTGGCATGACCTGCGGCACACCTGGGCCAGCTGGTTGACGCAGAACGGCGTGCCGTTGAATGCGCTGCAGGAAATGGGAGCGTGGCAGTCGTCAGAAATGGTGCGGCGCTACGCGCACCTGGCTCCCGAGCAAGTTCATCCAGCATGCACAGGTGGTGGATCGGTTGTTGGTTGATGTCACAACTGCGGCACAAAAGCCGTAGGTCGTTTTTGAAACTCGGCTAAGTTGTTGATTGACTGGTGGGGTAGAGGAATCGAAAAATCCTTGAAGACCCGCGCCAATACTTAGTTTGTTGGCTATGAGACGATGCGGATACCGTCAAAAATACCGCCACACTCTTTTCGCTGCCGCCCACCCTGAAATGAAGAACCCCGCCGCAGCGGGGTTTCGCGTGACGCCTCTGTTTGTCAGGCGGCCGCTTTTTGCTTTCTGCGCCGGGCCAATCCCGGGCCGTACGGTGGCGCACAGACGCAGGATCAAAGGGGCATCACAATACGCGATGGCTTCACTCCCTCCGCCTATTTTGGCAATGGACTTGGCCGGCCGCTTAAAGCGAATGACATGAAAACAAACCCCGAAGGCAAACGAAACTACACCTTGAAATTGTCGCGCTCAGCGCTGTGGGAAGTGTACGAGCGCCGAGTCCTTAAACCAGTCGCGTCCTTCTCCAGCGAGGGTGACGCCTTTGACTACGCTCTATTTTTGGCTGGGAGCCAGCCCATCGGGCGGACTTAGCCTGATCTCTCGTTCGACACTTCGCCCATTCTGGATCAGTCTCCCGGCCATGGGTAAACACCGATGAACGCATTCCCGGCGCTCAGGCGTCGGGATGACTTTTTAAGAATTGGTCTATAGAAGCCTGGATTTCGCGCAGGTGAACACGAGCGCGTGCAACCCGGCGTTCTTCCTCTTTGGTTGGCAGGTTGGTCATCGTCCCGCCGGAAGTTGCGTCAAACTTGGTGGCAATCCTTTCCAGCGCCTCACGGATTTCCGCGACGGCATCGCAATACTGATTGACCATCTCCGTCCATTGGTTCGGCGTTTCCATTTTTTCAGGATACGCTCATCGGAGAAAGGTGGAGTACACCAACGCCCGCCCGGGACGTCTCCAATGCCATTTTTAGACTGTTTGGCATAGTGTTACTAGCCAAAGCCGCTGGTGTAATACTCCCTGAAACGGCAGCGATGTACATTTGGCCCCCAGGCATGATCTGCGGCACACCTGGGCCAGCTGGTTGACGCAGAACGGCGTGCCGTTGAATGCGCTGCAGGAAATGGGAGCGTGGCAGTCGTCGGACATGGTCCGGCGCTATGCGCACCTGGCTCCCGAGCAAGTTCGTCCAGCATGCACAGGTGGTGGATCGGTTGTTGGTTGAGGGCACAACTACGGCACAAAAGCCGTAAGTCGTTTCCTAAGTTCGGCTAAGTTGTTGATTGACTGGTGCCGGGTAGAGGAATCGAACCCCCGACCTTCTGATTACAAATCAGCTGCTCTACCTGCTGAGCTATGCCGGCATGAAGCTTCTGGCGCGACGGA
>DASRAT010000627.1:0-4742 GCA_035638015.1 Gemmataceae bacterium
TACCTCAAGGCGCTGGAAGTAAATGGCAGCGACGTACAATCTGGCTTGGGTCTATCAGCGTGAGAAGAACTACCCAGCAGCATTGGCGATGATTGCAGAAGGGTTGACGCTGGACAAGCTGAATTCGTGACCGGCGAAACCCTTCATGTCAATGGCGGTGCACACGCCGGCCACTGGTAATTGAAAGGCGCATGCGAATTGAGCACCGGTGCCGCCGCCAAGCGAAAAAATAGGTGCTACGCAACTTGGTGCCCCCGGCAGCTACAAGAGCGGGAGGTAGGGAGCACGAATACGAAACAATTGCTCTATTTCGCCCTATTCGGCGCCAACATGGGTGCCTTTTTCCGCCACGGAGCGCTTCATCAACAGCACCAGGAACGCCAGTGTCATGCCCAGCATGGCGAAAAGCCAAAAAACATCAAAATAAGCGAGCGACGTGCCTTGCTGCTGCCGGAGGTTGGCGAGGATCTGCATGACTACCTGTTGAGACTGCGCGGGGTCGCCCGTTTGCTGCATGACAAGGGCTTGTCCTTCCTCGAAAAACGACTGCACATGAGGGTTCAGCGGGTCAAGATTCTCGTTGAGGCGGGAGAGATGGAACTGCTCGCGCCGTTGCTGAAACGTCTTGGCCAACGATGTGCCTACGCTGCCCCCTTCGTTGCGCAACAAGGCAAACAGGCCGACCGCGGCGGCACGCAGATG
Source organism: Gemmataceae bacterium (assembly GCA_035638015.1). Classification (GTDB taxonomy): domain Bacteria; phylum Planctomycetota; class Planctomycetia; order Gemmatales; family Gemmataceae; genus DASRAT01. Next base: position 703 of record DASRAT010000627.1, read on the forward strand.
TTGCGGGGTGTATTTGAACGCTGCCACATTGAGCGGAGCGAAGATCATGGACAGACCGACGATCACCACCACGCGCGGCCAAATGACTTGCCATGGGCTAATGTAGATATTCAATTGCGATGTCCAGTAGCATCCGGCGGCCATGACGAGCAAGCCGGCGGCGATGAGCCAGCGGGCATCGACGCCGCGCCCCAGTAGGGCGCCGACGACAAGAAGGACAAGGACCGCAAACAAACCGGCCGGCGACAACACCAGCCCGGAAACATAGGCGTCATAGCCAAACAGGGACTGGAGCAACGCCGGCAAACTCGTGCTGGCGCCGTAAAGCACGCCGTAAGCGCAGAAAATGATGACGCAGGCCGCCGCGAGGTTGCGCTCGCGGAGCGGACGGAAATTGATCACCGGATTGGCGATTCGCAGTTCGCGATAGAGCAGGAAACCCAGACAGAAAACGAACACAATCAGCAACGCCTGCACACGCCAGAATGGGTCGCCCAGCCAGTCCCATTCCTGCCCCTTGCTGAGCACGATTTCCCAGGCCGCCATGACCAGTGCCAGCAGCCCCAGACCGATGTAGTCGAAATTGATCGGCTTACGCCGCAATGCCGTTCGTTGTTTTTTCAGGTAATCGGGATCGTCAACGACGGCATAGCTTAGCAAAAAAGCCAAGGCCCCAATCGGGATGTTGATGTAGAAGATCCAGCGCCAGTCGAAGTTGACCGTGAGATACCCGCCCAGCGTTGGGCCGACAACCGGTGCGAGCAGCGCCGCGATGCCGAACATCGTCTGGGCGGCTCCTTGCTTTTCGGGCGGGAACGAGTCGAGCAGCACCCCCTGGCTGGAGGGCTGGAGACCGCCGCCGGCCAGCCCTTGCAAAATGCGAAACAGAATGATCTGCTCGATACTGGTGGCCAGCCCGCACATCGCCGATGCGAGCGTGAACACAGCGATCGACAACAGAAAGTAGTTGCGCCGGCCAAGGTGCATGGAAATCCAGCCGGAGATCGGCAGGATGGTGGCGTTGGCGGCCAGGTAACTGGTCAATACCCACTCGGCGTCCGAATCCGCTGCCGACAGCCCGCCAGCAATGTAGCGCAATGCCACGTTGGCGATGGTCGTGTCGAGCACCTCCATGAATGTCGGGATGACCACGGCCATCGCGATGATCCACGGGTTGATGGCGGGACGCTCAGCGGCTGGAAGGGACACCGTTGCTGTGCTCACCTTGCGGCCTCCCGGTCAAGAGGGATGAAGAATGAAGGTTAATGACCATAGCGCAAATTTTGCCTTCTTCCTCCCTTACCTTTCATCCTTCATTTCTTTTTTTTGGGGTTGCAGCATCTCGCCAGCGTGTGGCCCTGTCGGCGGTTCCGTGAAATACACATAGGGCGTCACGGATAACCCCACAAACAAGGGCATCGTTTCCGGATCATAATCGGTCAATTCAATGCGGACCGGCAGGCGCTGGACAATCTTGACGAAGTTTCCCGTGGCGTTCTGCGGCGGCAAGAGGGCGAGCGTTTGACCGGTTCCCATCGTGAATCCGGTAATGCGGCCCTCGTATTCCTTGCGGCGGCCGTACATGTCCACTTCAATCTTGACGCGCTGGCCGATGCGCAGATCCGCCAGTTGCGTTTCCTTGAAGTTTGCGTCGATCCAGATTTCGGTGAGCGAGCGAACCGCCATCAAGCTTTGCCCCGCAGTGATGTTGTTGCCGGGGTTGACGTTGCGGCGCGTGACCACTCCGTCGATCTCGCTAACGATGTCGCAGTAGCGCAAATCCAGTTCGGCCTGCTCCAGATCGCGCTGGGCTTGCAGGAGCTTGGCCTTGGCCTGTTTGATGGCGGGAGCATTGGGAATCAGGGCCTCGAAAATCCGATTGAGATCTCCCTTGGGGTCTTGCTTGTAGAACGCCGCAATGACCTCTTTTGGCGTCGCGGTCCATGAAGCCGGAAAGTAACCAAATTGCGTCGTACTCTGGGCCAGGTCCGCGAGCGCCTGCCGAACGGTGGAGAAATTCTGGTCGAGGTCGGCCGGGACATCGGTCAATTCCTTGCCTTCAGCGGGCTGCGCGGGCAGGCCAAGGCCGACGCGGATGGCGTAGATTTGCTGGAGGTTTTGTTCCACCGCCGCTTCCGCAACTTTGACCGCCTCTTTCCGTTGATCGAATTCTTCCTTGCTGATGGTCCCCTTCGGCATCAGGTCTTCACCCCGCTTGAAGTTGTCCTTCGCCAGGTTAAGAGTCGCCTGCTTGCTGGCAAGAGTCGCCGCAGCAGCATTGAGATTGGCAATCTGATTATTGACGTTTTCGATGGCATGTTCGAGCTTGAAGCGGTTGGACCGTGCCTGGGCTAACAGCCCTTGAACCTGGGCCTCGGCCGCGGTCAGGTCGGTCGCCGCCGTTTCCACCAGGGCCTTTTTGATGGCCACCTTGACCTGGTACGGCTCCTTGTCAAGCTGTACCAGCACATCCCCTTTTTTAACGCGATTGTTGTCATCGACCCGAACCTCTTTCACCTGCCCGGGCACCCGGGCCGCCACGAAAGTGACGTGGCTGTTGACGTAAGCGTCATCGGTGCTCACGGTGGTCAACATCACCGTGATCCACGGAACCAGGAAATACGCGGCAACCGCCACGGCCAATGCGACCGCGCCCCACCGCAGCGTTTTCCGCCCGATGATCGGCATTGGTTTCGCCTTGGTCACTTCTTTGGGCGGAGGCGAAGATGCAGACTGCCCCTTGGCATTGTCAGGCTGGGGCTGGGCCACGCCAGCTTCCGGCGCTTCTTTGGGCATTGGCACAGCAGCATTTGGTGCCGTCACGTGCTGCGTCTCCGAACGGCGATTGTCCGCAGTAGCCATGCTGATACTTCTCCTTTCGTCGCCGCGCACCAAGTGTTGAGGGCTGACGGCTTTGTCTTCGGTCAGCGCCACTTTTTGCAGCCAATTTTATGATATGCGGCGGTTTTTTTTCATCCCACATCCATCAGGCCTGTCAGAGTGGATTGCATCAGCCTGGTATCATGCGACAGGGTCTTAGTTGTCAGTCATTGCTTTCAAATACGCCTGCCCAACCACACGGATGTACTCGCACTTGCCGCCTTCCATTGCAAGGATCGCCGGCGTCCGATCAAACCCGCCACCACAGACGATGACCGCGGCTTCGCCATGTTCCATTGCGTGAGCAACCATCAGCGCCTCTCGCCTGCACGGCTTCCACGTCGGCGAGGTGCTTTTCGGTCGATCCGATGTCTATCCGACCGGCGTGCGCCGCACCTGACAGGGAAGTCAGTCGCCCGCGAATCAGTCCGGGGTGCACCTGTCACTCCACGTGGTCGCCTTTCAGTCTGTACAACAGTAATGGAACGCTGCTCGCAGTACACCACACGCTTCTGGTATCGTTGTGTACGCATGGATTTGTTAATGAATGAAATCATTGATGCACATCAGCATTTCTGGCAATTCAACTTGCCGTTCAACCATGCCTGGTTGGACGTCCCGCAGCATGCGCCCATCCGGCGCGACTTTTTGCCTGCGGATTTGAAACCCCATCTGTGCGCAGCCGGCGTCCAAAGAACCATTTTCGTGCAAGTACAGCATAATGTTGAAGAAACTCGGTGGGCTCTTGGGTTGGCTGAGCAATTCCCTTTCATTGCCGGCGTGGTGGGGTGGGTTGACCTGACCGCCGCCTCTTGCGAAACCCAGGTGCTCGAGTTCAAGAAACATCCCAAGTTCGTCGGCGTCCGCCACCTTACGCAGGATGAGCCGGACGACGATTTCATTGTCCGCACCGACGTCCTACGCGGCCTCGCCATTCTCCAAAAACACGGCGTGCCCTTTGACCTGCTCTTTTACGTCAAGCACTTGCGCCACGTGCCGACATTGGCTCGGCGACTGCCGGAATTGCCGATGGTCATCGATCATCTCGCCAAGCCCAACATAAAAGATCGCCGCATGGACGAGTGGCTGTCCGGCTTCCGGTCTGCTGCCACGTATCCCAATATCTATTGCAAGTTGTCCGGCCTGATCACCGAAGCCGA
>DASRAT010000628.1:0-3906 GCA_035638015.1 Gemmataceae bacterium
ATGTCGCCAAGATCACGGAGGCCGGGGAGAAGGAATGTTGGGAGGCCAACCGTGACATGTGGCAGGTCATTATTGACCGCGCGGTGGCGGCGAAATAGCCTTCAACACGACACCCAGGTCAACCGCGGGAAAAAGGCGGCAGCTTGCTGCCGCCTTGGGCCAAACACAAAACCGGAGCCTCGAACGAACGAATTCTTGCATTATGTGGAATAGCCGCAACGACTTTTCTGTACCGGCCGATTTTTCCGTCGCGCACCAACTCTCTGGCACAATGCAGTTGCGCATTTCTTCAGAAAATTCAATATCGGCAGCTACTTTAATCGATACTTAGCCCTTGGCGTTGCGAGACGCGCTGTCGCGTTGTATCCAATACAATACCGGACAATACCGGACCTAAAATGCGAACAATGCTGGTTATTGGGCTTGCTGGTTGCCTAATGGCATCCACATATCACTGGGCTTCCGCCCAGCAAAGCGACTCGAACCCGACGTGGGCTGTCGTAACAGTTCTCCTGGGCACACGACAAAACGCCAAGGAGGAGACCGTCCGCAAGCAGGTCGTGAGCACCCTTGAAAAAATGGGGGCGCCTGCCGCTCAGCCTCTGGCCAAGGCGATGGACGAAGAGTTCAAATTAGCGGTCAAGGCGCAGGCAGAAAACAACTTGATTGCCGAGCAGAAACATCTTGATACCGTAATCATTGCGGCGACGATATTGGGCAGGCTGGGAAACATCATCGCTCGCGATGACTATGTGACCGAGATTTTGCTGGCCTTTACTCACGAATCCAAAAAAACCACTGGCGCTGTCCACAAAGTGCCCCGCGAAGTGCGCGAGGCGGCGATTGATGCTCTGGGCAGAATTTTCGCCCAAAAGGCCGTTTTCCTGGTCTTGCAAAGTCCGAATGAACTGACGAAGGAGAAGAACAAGGAAGCCCAAACGGCAGTCGAATTCTTGCGAAACGAAACGCAGGATTTGAAAAAGAACATCGTCCCGCTGGTCAAAGATGCCGATGCGGCAAAAGCCCATGACCTCCTTGATGCCGCGCGAAATTTAAATCGCAAGTTCAAACTCTTTCAAAAGCTGATCTTCATCATGGGTGAACTCGAGCCGCCGTCGGGGAAAGAGAAGGATTTGACGACGCGGATCCAGCTGAGCCTGACCGACATTGAGAACAACTTGCGGATCGTGTGGACCTCAACGGCAGGCAAGGATAGCGGCAAAGAAGCCGCGGCGAAGGCGGAACAAAAGGCGGATGAGCTCTGTGAGGAGTTAGACGACCTTGTGCGCAGGGTGGATGGATGGTTGGACATGAATGACAGAACGCGAAAGGTCATTCTCACTTTTCAGGATGTTCTGCGTTCCGTGAACGATAACCCCTCGACGGTCTTGGTCTGCGCGGCAGAGGCCTTGGGTCGCGTTTACGGCAACCGTGACTAACGGCCGCCAACCGTCGGGCTGTAGGTGACGCCACCGCTCGGCAAGTTCGGCGGAGATTCTTGCGTCTCAATCGGGGCCAAGCTCAAAACGATGAGCGTGAAATCTCTTAGCGTGGCAAGCCGGGTCTGTGGCACACAGGCGTAGCACTGGCAGCCGCATTTGCAGAATTGACCAACATAGCAGGCGCCTTCGGGCAATCCGCTCCGGCTGGAGGACGTACAGACCCAAGGATCAGCAAATTGCGGCGCCTCAGCCAAGTCTAGAAGCATTTTTACTTTGTATTGGGCTAAGTGAATATCGTGCGGGTTATGTTCCGCTCGGCCGGTGACGGGATAGCGCGGCACATAGGGAAGAGCGCAAATCTCGCGAGTCAGACTGACGATCTGGTCTTCGACTCCAATGCGCGTTTGTTGGACGGTAAGCACTTGCTGCGCTTGCTGGACTTGGAGCTTCGCCCGCGCTTCGCCGCGTGTCTCCTCGGTGACCTTGTTGCTCAATCTCTGCGCATAATTGTCGACCTGGACGTCCGTTATCGGTCGGCTCAACTTGGCGACTTGGTCGAACACTTTGTCGAGTTGCTCGTGGAGATCTTCGTTTTTGCGAATCAGCAGCCACCTTTTTGCCACTTCGAGCTTCTTGTTGCTGGAAATGGCATTGTCAAGAGTTTCCTTGGTGAGCACGAGATTGTAAAGGACGGCCAACTCGGCAATTTTTTCGTATAGCGCTTCACGTATCTTCCCATCCTGGTCCTGCGGACAAAGGGCTTTCTGGTATGCCAACGCTAGCAATTCGAGGTTGTCCGCGCTGACGGTAGGGCACCCACCCCACTGGTTTACGACACCGCGCTGAGCGGTTAGTGTTGAAGTCAGCGTGTAGGCGATGGGCGGCTTACTGTGGACCATGGAATCCAGGAAAGACACCGTCCCCTGGTCAGTCACTTGAATTGAGGCGCTGGTCAGTTTCATGTGCCACGGCAGTGCGGCGGGGTTGCAGGCGAACATGGCAAGATTGTCAAGCACTTGCAGGTATTGCAGGTCCGTCAGTGTGCTGGCCTGGTTAAGTGTGCGCTTTTCCAGGGCAGTGTGTGTGCATCCGGTGCCGGTCAACAGCGCCACGGTTGCCAGCATCATCCAGAGGCGCATCCGGATCTCCTTGGGCGCCTGGTCCTCATCCGTATTAAGAACCGGCAGAACGGCAGAGATTGGTTCATCTTCTCCTTTATCGGCTGCGAACATGCAGAGTCTGTAGCGTATTTGCCGAATGTTCCGGCGGCGCAAGCTGCAACACCGATCGAATCTTTGGGGGGGAGTTGCATGAATTTTGCCGGCTCACCAAACGGAGCAGGCAGCAAAAGAGATGGGCCCCGTGCGCTTTCACCTGCGCGGATTCTCACGGCGGCGTAAAATACCTAGAGCCCCCTCATTGTTTGTAGCCAAAGGAAATACCGTGCTGGCATCGTTCGCAACTCTTGTACTGGGACTTGTTGTGTTGCCTGCCGTTGGGTCCGGGCCCCAAGGTAAGGACGCGAAGACGCAAACCCAGCTTTCCAGCGGACTTATTTTGGAAATTCAGGGAACACTGAACGCCGCTTCCACCAAAGATGCGAAAAATGACAACGCGCCCTCCCAGATTTATGTTGTCACTTGCAAGGCCTTTTCGACCTATGTGATTGAAATGAAGGCTGACAGCGAAGCGAATGCTGTAAGTGACGCGAAATGCCGTCCCTTGCTGCGACTGGAAGGTGAGGGCGTCAACGTCGTAAGCGACGACAACATGCGCTGGAACCCAAGGTCCGAGTCGCACCTGATCTTCACTTGTGCCAAGGACGGGCCTTATCAGATCGTCGCCACGACACGCGGCGGGGGGATGATCGACTACCGCGTGACAGTACGCTTGTTGGATTCGCACCTCGAAAAACTGGGTGGCAAGATCCTAAGCGAGGCGAGCACCAAACTCGCCGCCTCTGACCCCAAGGACATAGTGCGCGGCACACCCTGCAAGGAATACAAGGTCGATTTCAAGAAAGGGAACCTTTACGACATAGAAATGCGGGCCTTCAGCCGAATTTTCGCCCCTTATCTTCGGCTGGAAAGCGCCGAGGGCCGACAGGTCAAAAGCAGTTCGAGCCGCGACATTGCCGCGGACGGGCGTGTCGACGAGTTTGGCGCCCACACGACTTATTACTGTAGAGAGGATGGTAAGTTCAAAGTCATTGCCACGAATTTCTCCGGCCAACTGGGCGATTTTCACTTGATGGTTCGTGAACGAACGCCAAACCACCGCGAAGTCAAGGAGAAGAGCGGTCTAGAAATCCGCGACCAATTGACCAAAGGCGACCCCAAGGATGGCGTGCTGAAGACCAGTCCCAGCAAGGACTACTGGGTCAAGCTGCAGAGAGGCTTAACTTATACGATTGAGCTTCGGACATTGAAAATTGGCCACAACGCCACGGCTATTTCCTTCGACG
>DASRAT010000629.1:0-3094 GCA_035638015.1 Gemmataceae bacterium
TCCAGTCCAAGAAATGCGTTTGGGGCCGCAGAAACAAGGACAATATCAGCACCAGTTTGTACTCAATCAACTCCGTGAAGATCATGGGCGCGATCAGACTGTTGAAAATGCCGCCCAGCACGCCGCCGACCGACATCCACAGGTAAAACTCCGTCAAATGCTTGGTAGAAGGACGGTCCTTGGCCAATTCGCCGTGACAGACCATGACGCAAATGAAAAAGCCAAAGAGGTGGATGAACACCACGCTCCACCAAATGGGAATCCCGCCTATGGTGGCATACCACATAGGCAAGCCGTAAGCCCCGAACTTTTGGTAGCCAATGAAAAGCAAGCCCAGCAACATCAATATCAATGGCTGCAAATACAAACAGATCCGATGGGGCGTGCCCGTCCACGGCACCGGCCAGCGGGCGAAAACCAAGATGAAGGACAGCAAATAAAGCGACAGCGGAATAATCCAGAACATCGGGACGGCGGCAATATCGGTGGTGAAATACGTGGTGAGTCCCAGCATCAGACTGGAGGGCACTGCCGCCAGACCGATCCAGCGTAGCCGCCGCAGCCACGTCAACGGTGCGTCAATGGTCTTGGCCACCGAGGGCTCCACCGTCTGTGATAGTACCAGGGGCTTTACCTTGTGCCTGCCAGGCCGGCGCGTCACGGATTGTTGAACTTTTGAGGGTGGTAAAGGCTCAGACGGTTTGGCAGCCGGCTCCGCAGTTGGCGCCACTGACAGGGTCGCCATTTGCGGGGCACGCCAGACCACCAGACCGCAGGTTCCCACGAGGGCGATAAGCAGTGCGTAAACCGCCATCCAGACGACGGCAATTCCTGACAGATTGAAAACGGGCTGGAAGAAAACCGGGTAGGTCAACAGGGCCAACATGCTGCCCAGGTTGCTGGCGCCATAAAGAAAGTAAGGGTCTTTTGAGGAGGGGTGTCCTGTGCTGGAAAACCAGCGTTGCAGCAGCGGCGCGCTGGTGGCCACCACGAAAAACGGGATGCCCACCGAGATCAGCAAGATATACAAAACCGACCAGATCGGATTGACTTCCGTGGCCGGCGTCCAGTCTCCGATGCTGAAGGGCAGCATCAAAAGCACCAACGGGACAAGCAACAAACCGCCTTGCACCAGCGTTTGCCGCTTGACCGGCATATACGTCGTCGCGCTATGCGTGTACCCATAACCAGCCAGCAGGGCGGCCTGGAAGAACACCATGCAGGTGTTCCACACCGCCGGCGTGCCGCCCAGCCGGGGCAAAATCATCTGGGCGATCATCGGTTGGACAAGAAAGAGCAGAAAGGCGCTGACGAACAGCGTCACGGCAAACAACAGGGGCACGGGAACACCTCATGGCGGCAAATCAGGGAGTGGCGGCGGCCGGGGGGATTATTCTAGGGGATATGGTGACAGGCGGCAGTGGCAGCTGCAAGGGAATTCTCAAAACGGCAGCTGGTTTTTTAGGAGGATCTTTGGAGTGCGGCGACCTGTCGCCGCTTTTTAGCGACAGCAATAAACCAGAACATATCACCCTTTACCCAGCGGCAACAATATGTCTTCGCTCTCCTACACCCACGGCGTTTCCAGCGTCCCGCTTCTCGGCGAGACCATTGGCGAGAACCTGCGCAAAACGGTCGAGCGTTTCGGCGACCGTGAAGCACTGGTGGTGCGTCACCAAAAATTCCGGGCCACCTACAACGACCTGTGGGCCGGCGTCGCCCTGACCGCACGCGCATTGCTGGCCCGCGGCGTCAAGACGTGCGACCGGGTAGGCATGTGGGCGCCCAACCGCTACGAGTGGATTTTGGTCCAGTACGCAGCCGCTCGCATCGGCGCGATCCTGGTGAATATCAATCCCGCCTACAAGGCGACCGAGTTGGAATACGCCCTCAACAAAAGTGGCGTCAGCTTTCTTGTCATGGCCGAGCGTTTTCGTCAAACCGATTACACCGCCATCCTGGCCGAGATTCGCGGCCGCTGCCCTAAACTGAGGGACACGGTCGTTTTGGAATCGGATTGGCCTGCTTTTCTGGCCGAGTCGAGCGCAGTCAGCGAGACGGCGCTGAAAGAGATCGAAAGTCATTTACAATTCGACGACGCGATCAACATCCAATACACCTCAGGGACCACTGGCTTCCCCAAGGGCGCGACGCTCTCGCACCACAACATTCTCAACAACGCCTACTTTACCTCGGAACTGCTGCGCTACACCGAGCAGGATCGCGTCTGCGTGCCGGTGCCTTTTTATCACTGCTTTGGCATGGTGCTGGCTAACCTGTGTTGCACCTGCCGCGGCGCTTGCATCGTCGTGCCGTCCGAGTCGTTCAATCCGCTGGCGGTGCTGGAAACGGTCGCGGAGGAGAAATGCACCTCACTTTACGGCGTACCGACCATGTTCATTGCTGAGCTGAATCAGCCGCGCTTTGATGAGTTTGACCTGTCCTCGCTGCGCACCGGCTTGATGGCCGGAGCGCCGTGTCCCATGGAAGTGATCCGCAAGGTGCAAACGAAGATGCACATGCAAGAGGTCGCAATCCTGTGCGGCATGACAGAGACCTCGCCGGGTTCGACGCAGACCACGCCAGATGATCCTCTGGAAAAACGCGTGGAAACCGTGGGCCGGGCTCATCCACACGCGGAGATCAAGATTATTGACCCCGCCACGGGCGAGATCGTGCCGCGTGGCATCGCTGGCGAGCAATGCACACGCGGTTACCTGGTGATGATCGGGTACTGGGACGACCTGGAGGCCACCGCCAAGGCCATCGACAGTGCCGGCTGGATGCACACCGGCGATCTGGCCGCCATGGACGACGAAGGCTACGTCCGCATCGTCGGCCGGATCAAAGACATGATCATCCGCGGCGGCGAAAATATCTATCCGCGTGAAGTGGAGGAGTTTTTGCACACCATCGAAGGCGTTGCGGACGTGCAGGTCATTGGCATCCCGGACGAGACGTACGGCGAAGAAGTCATGGCCTGGATCAAGTTGGCGGAAGGAGCCAGGTTGACTGGCGAGCAGTTGAAAGCGAAATGCAGTGGCCGCATTGCGACATACAAGATTCCGCGTTATTGGAAGTTCGTGGATGCGTT
>DASRAT010000630.1:0-9725 GCA_035638015.1 Gemmataceae bacterium
ACTTTGTGTGTCTCTTCGGTCCATTTGGCTTTGAGGACGCCGATGTGGGCCAGCGTCCGCAGTTGATTGTCGGTGACGCCGCCGTAGTTGTGGTCTTTGTTCATTTGCAAGGTTTGCAAACCCAGCACCCAGTTGGCGGCCCGGCTGTGGCAGACCATGCACTCGGTACGGCTGGGGAAGTGCCAGGTTTGCTTTTGCTCGCCCGTCTTTGTCTGAATTGTAAAATCGCGGTCGCGGCCTTGGCCTTCGACTAGAAACGCTTCGGATTGTTCGTCGTTCCAGGCGTAGCTGTAGCCAAACCATTCGCCGCGTTCACGGGTGAGGAGCCGGGTCTCGATCCATTGCTTGGAGCCGGGTTTACCCGCGTTCATTTCCAGGCCGAACGATTTGACGATCACTGTGCCATCGGGGAATTCCCAGCCGCGGGTGTCCTTGAATTCAATTTGCGTGTCCGCCCCGGGCAGGGCAATCCAACGCTCTTTGAAGGCATTGTCCCCCCACAAGGGCGCGATCACGGAATAGGGGATCAGAGCGGGTTGAACGACGTGGCCTTTGACCGAGACGAACAGGCCGGTTTCGCTCAGCTTCTTGGGGAAGTCCGCGGGCTTGGCGTCCTTGGGCGTCGGCTCCAGGGTGTAGAAATTGCCTTTGCCGTCCCCGCGGTGGTCGGCGATCAGGATTTCACCCTTGGCGTCTGTGGCGATATGGGTGATCTGCAAGCGTGCGTCGGCCAGTTCCTTGTGCCACAGCGGTTTGTCGCCGTCGTGCTTCATCGCCCAGATTTTGCCGGTTGAGTAATCGCCGTAGATGTAGGCGCCTTGCAGCTCGGGCAACTTTTCGCCGTAATAGACGATACCGCCGGTCAGGGAGCGGGCCTCGCTGTGATGATGCTCGATGGTGGGTTTGACGATTGGCGTCGGGCCGACCTTGCGGTTGGGATAGAACAGATGGCTGCCCTCCATTACGCTCCAGCCGTAGTTTTCCCCCTTTTTAACGAGATAGGCTTGCTCCCACAAATCCTGGCCGTTTTGGCCGACCCATAGATGGCCGGTTTTGGAGTCTACCGTCATGCGCCAGGGGTTGCGGAAGCCGTAGGCCCAGATTTCCCAGCGGGCGCCTTTCATGGCGACGAACGGATTGTCTTTGGGAATCGAGTAAGTTTTGCCCGGATCGGGATGGTCGATGTCGATGCGCAGCACCTTGGCACACATCGACGACATGTCCTGGCCGACCACGTTGCGGTCGCTATCGGCGGTGCCGTCGCCGCTGGTGACGTAAAACATGCCGTCGTGGCAGAAGGCCATGGCGCCGCCGTTGTGGCCGTCGGATTCCCATTCGATGATGAGCGTTTCGGATTTGTCGTCAATCTTGTAGGGCGGCTTGCGGTCCATGGTGTAGCGGTGGATCTGTGTTTTCTTGGGGCCTTTGCCTTCTTCGGGACCGTTGCTGCTGACGTAGAAAAAGCCGTTTTTGGCGAAGCTCGGGTGAAACACAATCTCATAGGCGGTGGCGTTGTGCGTTTTCAAGGTCTCGACCGCGTTGCTTTGGGGATCACCGCTGATGCGCTCGAGTTTGGTGGGACCGTAGGGAATCTTTTGCGTGATGATGAGAAAGCGGTCGCTGCCGGGTTGATGGCGGATGGCGATGGGATAATCAATGCGGAGCTTGTCGAAGACTTTGCGGGCACGGTACGGCGGCAACGGCTCGGGGGAGCCGACTACGCGGGAAGTCGTGAGCGGAATGCGCTTGTCGATGCCGAAGGGGCGTTGTTTGGCAGGCCCACCGGCGTCGGCGGCGAAATGACGGACGGTGGCCGTTGTGCCAAAGGCCAACGCCGCGACAGCGATGAGCAGGAATGTTAATCGCATGGTTTGCCTGATGCTTGGAATCTTCATTGCGATGTGATTTTATCGGAAAACTCCCGGACACCAAGCTGGATCGTCGGCCTGGTATTTTTGTTGGCTTGCGTGCCCCAACGCGCAGTATGATGATTCCCAACAATTGACCCTTTTCGCACTGGGAGCGAACGCGATGAGAATGCAGCATTGGTTGTCATTGTTTGTCCTTGTCCTTTGCCCGGCGTTGGCTCAGGCCCAGGGGCAAAGTGACGTCTACTATCAGACGGATTTTCCGGCCGAGGAGTTCAAGGAGCGTTGGGCGAAAATCTACAAGAAAATCGGCGACGGCGCGGTCATTGTCCAGGGTATGCCCAAGGTTAACGGCTTCATCTTTCCGCGACAGAACAACGAATTCTATTACCTGTGCGGCATCGAAACGCCGCATGCTTACATCATTCTCGACGGCAAGACCAAGAAAACCACGCTGTACTTGCCGCCGCGCGATCTCAACCTGGAAAGGGCCGAAGGGCGCGTGCTGGGCTTTGACGACGCGGCCTTGCTCAAGAAGTTGGTCGGCGTCGATGACGTGCAAAACGCCAAACAGATGAAGGAAGATCAGTTGCCGCAGCTCAAGGGGGCGTCAACCATCTACGCCCTGTTCTCGCCCGCTGAAGGTTATGCCCAAAGCCGAGTGGAATTGAATAGTGCCAACAAGGCCATCAAGGCGGATTACTGGGATGGCCGTGAAACGAGAGAAGAGAATTTCGTCAAGCTGCTCAAGAAACGCTATCCCAAGGCGGAGGTCAAGGATTTCACTTCCATTCTCGACAGTCTGCGCGCCGTCAAGAGCAAGCGCGAAATCGCGGTGATTCGCAGGGCGTCGCAGATTGCCGGCCTGGGCCTCATCGAAGCGATGAAGAGCACCAAGCCTGGCGTTTTCGAGTATCAGCTTGAAGCGGCTTGCCGGTATGTGTTCCTCGTCAACGGCGCCCGTTTGGACGGCTATCGCTCGATTACGGCGTTGGGCACGGCGAACATCAACAACATGCATTATTATCGCAACAATGCCGCCCTCAAGGCGGGCGACCTGGTGCTGATGGATTACGCTCCCGATTATGGCTGTTACGTCAGCGACATCGCCCGCATGTGGCCGGTGAATGGTAAGTTCAGCCCGCAGCAGCGTGAGCTGTTGCAATTTGTCCTGGAATATCGCAACGCCATCATCAAACGCATTCGGCCGCGGGTCAGTTCCAAGGAGATCATGGCCGAGGCGAAAAAGGCAATGGAGCCGATCTTCGAGAAGACCAAGTTCTCCAAGCCGGCCTACGAAAAAGCTTGCCGTGCGCTGGTGAATCAGGGCGGCGGCGTCTTTTCGCACTCGGTGGGCATGGCGGTGCATGACGACGGCAGTTACAATAAGGGACCGCTCCAGCCTGGTCATGTCTTTTCCATTGACCCGCAACTGCGGGTGCAGAGCGAGAGCCTGTATTACCGTTACGAGGACGTGGTGGTCGTGACCGAGAATGGTGTCGAGAATTTCACTGATTTTCTGCCGTCGGAGCTGAATGACATTGAACGGCTGGTCGGCAGCGGTGGCATCGTGCAGAGTGTGCCGCCGGTGGCGGAGAAGGACGTGAAACGGCCGCAGCGATAATAAAAACAATCACAAAAGCAAGAAAGAACGAAAACACGAAAAAGACTTTGATTGATTCGTGTTTTCGTTCTTTCGTGCTTTCGTGATGAAATTTGCATGACCATGACTAACCCGCAACCCACTGCCTTTGAATCGGACTCGCGCTTCCCGAGCGGGCCCTGGACCGGTTTCTGGTTGCAGAAGGCGATTCCGGGCCGGCATCTCATGGAGCTGCGTCTGCATTTTCACAACGGCACCATGACGGGCGAAGGACGCGACTGGGTGGGGGCGTTCATCATTCGTGGCCGCTATGACGTGGCCGACGGCCGGTGTCACTGGAACAAACGCTACATCGGCAAACATGATGTGTTTTACAAGGGCTTCAACGAGGGCAAAGGCATCTGGGGCACATGGGAAATGTCCACGAGCGTGCACCCCACGAGTTACACCGGCGGCTTCCATATCTGGCCGGAAGGCATGGCTGATCCGACCCAGCCAGCGCTCGGCGAAGCGGCGGAGCCGCCTGTGGAAGAGTTTGAGCCGCAAGGAACGCCCGGTGAATTGGAGCGCGTCGGTGTCGGCTAAGTGTGGCGCCGTCGCAGCGCATTGACGTGCAAATGGGCTTGGCGCGTTGGTTCCGGTATGCGAAAGCCCTGGGCGCACTGCAATACCAAACGCACCGCGCTCGCCTGGTCGATCTTGTGGCCGATGGACACGAACACCGGTTTCACTTTGTCCCGCGTCCGCACAATGCTACCGATAATGTCGTCTTTGTCTAACAGCGGGGCCAGGGAACCTCGTTTCTTGCCCGGTTCTTTGTATTTGCCGACCAGCAGCGACTTGGCACAGCCCAGCGTGGGCACGTCCAAAAACAGGCCAATGTGACAGGCGATCCCCATGCGGCGCGGGTGAGCAAATCCTTGACCGTCGATCATGACGGCATCGGGCGTCGTTCGCAGTTTGGCGAACGCCTCCAATAGCACCGGGCCTTCGCGGAATGACAGTAGGCCGGGAACGTAGGGGAACTTCACTTCTCGAACCACTTCTTGCGTTTCGACGATGCTCCAGTCGCTCGCAACACGACAACCGCGGCGTAAAAGATGGGCGAAAAGCGATTGTAAGAGACATCGGCGCCGGCGATCAAATCGCTTTTTGCCAGCGGCGTGCGACTGTCAACCTGGACACTCAATTGTTTTTGCAGCGCGATTGCCTGGCTGGGCGTGATGTCCCAGGAGTGGAGTTGCTGAACCTTCATGGATTATTTCGGCGGCGGACTGATTACAAATGCCGGCAATTCGTCGCCACGCAAGGCTCGCAGATACAGTTCCACTGCCGTTCTATCCCGGCCATCCAGCATCAGCTTGCGAGGCACGTAGGGGGTTTCGTTTAGCTTGGGAGATAGAAACTCGTTCGGTTTGATGCCGTCGTTGAAGTATTGCAACACGTCGTCGAGCGTGGCCAGGCTGCCGTCGTGCATGTAGGGGGCGGTCAGCGAAACGTTGCGTAGGGACGGCGTTTTGTAGGCGCCAATGAGCGTGGCGGCCTTGAGACCATAGGGCACGACCGCGAACCGGCCTGGCTCCTTGCCGGTCTCAGGATAATAGGAACTGTCGCCGACGCCAACGTTGTGAAAACCGTGGTCGGTGTACAGCGGCCCGCCGTGGCACTCGTAACATCGAGCCTGGCCTTGAAACAGATCATGGCCGTGACTCAATTCGCCGGCCACTTCCTTGGCGGTCAACCCGCCGGCGAACAATTTCAATGCGTCGCCGGAGAGCAGCGCTTCAAAGTCGCGTATTTCCAGGGTTTTACCGCCGCGTTTTTTCATTTCCTCATGGGCCCTGTCCACCAGGGAATTGCCGGACAGCAAGGTGCGCAGGTAAGTCGCCAGGGCCTTGGCGATGCTGTCGGCGGTGGCCATTTTTCTGCCGAAGACGCGCTCGAAGGCGTCGGCGTAGTCAGGGTTGAGCCGCACGCTGTCGACGAGGCCCGGCCAGACGTGCAGTTGGGCGGGGCTTTTGTCCGGAGGCGGGTTCTGAGTCATGTCGCGTTCATCTTCGAGATTGCGGAGCAGCACCTCTTCCAGGGCGACGGCCCGGCCATCCCAGTATTGATGGCGGTTGTAGACACAGTTGAGCAAGCTGGGCACGTTTTTGCTGCCGCCGACGGTTGTTCGCGCCTCGACGGTGAACGCCTGGGCCGGCGCGTGACAGCTGGCGCACGACGCGGTTTCGGTCATCGACAGCTTGAGCAGTTTATCGTCATAGAAAAGCCGTTTGCCCAGCATCCATTTGCCCAGGGTCGGCGGATTGACGGCGGGAATGAGCGGGGTAGGGTCAGGCAGGCCGCGCGGCACTTTGATCTTGATGGAGTCCAAATAAAGTTGGGCTCGCACCGTGACGACCGTTTCCAAGGGTGAAAGTTGGAATAAAGCCGCGGGCCAGCCGGTCCAAAAATCCTTGAGGGTTTGCCATTCCTTGGGATGTGCGTCTTCGGCGATGAATTGGATCGGTGTGTCGGGTCGCGGGTAGGTTTCAAGCCAGCCATATTGGGGCATTATCGACGATTTGTTGTCGCCGATGGTCGCGAGTGATTTGTCAGACGCGGCGGAAGTCGGCAGCGGATAGCGATGGGCGCGTTCGCAGCCTGCCAGGGTGAACAAGAAGATCAGGACGGCCATCCATTGGCGGAGCATGTTTCCTATTCTCCGAAATGAGCGGGGGCTCACACCTTCTGCCCTTGCTCGACCGCCAGCTCCGCCAGAGTCTGGGCGGCGCCGACGAGCTTGTCCCAGTTCTGCTCGACATATTCGGCTGGCCCGCCCTTCTCGGCGACGGCGACGGCGATCTGCGGCGTCGGCACCATGTCGATGGCGTCCCACGGGCACCAGCGTTCGCACAGGGCGCAGCCGATGCAGCGTTCCAGGTCGATGTCCACGAAGCTTTGCAGCCCGGGCAACTCTTCGCCCGCAACCTTGTACATGCAATCGACCGGGCAGACTTCAATGCAGGCTTCGCAGCCGGTGCAATTGTCGGCGCGGATGACCGCGAGTTCCTTGGGTAGCTTCTTGCGTGCCTTGCCGGCCCCTTTGGCCATGGTGGGTCTCACTTTATGAACAAGCAATCACATAAATAATCACCAATTCGAGCCGCCGGGCTTGTCCCGGCGGTCCGGCGGGGATAAACCCCGCCGCTCGTTACACCGCTATTTTAGCGGACAGAGCGAAATTTGTCTTGGGCACGGTTTTTCTTTGTCGCGGCCGCGCTGGTCAGCTACCATCATACGTGCCTTTGCAGCGGCCTGGCGCTGAACCTGTCCATTCAAGGAGCATCCCCATGGGTAAGATTTGCTTGTTTGCTGTGTTGAGTTTGTTGACGACGAGTGGATCTGTCAAGGCCCAGCCAAACGACGCTGAAAAGCTCTTTCTCGGTTTTGAGAAAAAGTTGGCCGACGCCAAGACCTACAAGGTCGGTTTTGACATCGAAATGACGGATCGCGGCGAAACCATGAAGCTCAAGGGCAATCTGCTGCTGACGACGGGCAACCAGATGCGGCTATCCTTTAGCGGCTCACAGTCAGGGCCAGGAAAAGACGCGGAACAGGTGAGCGGCACACTTGTGTCCGACGGCCGCCAGGTGGGAATGAGTTTTGGCCCAGACGGCAAAGCCATCTCCAAAACAGAGGCGGCGGCGGATCAGTTGACGGCGCAAATCAAGGGTTTTATGACCAAGGCCGGCCTTTTCATTGGCGTGGAAAACGCCAACCGAGCGAAAGCGGACAAGGGGCCGGAAAAGCTTCAGCTGACCGGCTTCAAAATGGGAGGCAAGGAGAAAGTCGGCAACGCCGAAACGCAGATCATCGAATACACCTTGGCCATGCCGGGAGACAAGGAAACCATCACCTGCAAGCTTTGGCTGGACACCAAAACCAATTTGCCAGCAAAAAGAACGCTCGAAGGAAACAAGGGCGGGCAAATCGCGCGCGTCGTGGAGATGTACAACGATTGGCAGATTGATCCGAAGCTCAAGGGGGATGAGTTTACGCTGCCGAAGTGAAAGCAAGAATCTTTTCAAGAAGGAGTAATTGCAATGCGGTACCTATTAGCTACAGCTTTGCTAGCGCTTGCTGCGCCGGCGTCCGCTCAACCGAATGAGGCGGAAAAGCTCTATCGCGCCTTCGAGAAAAAGCTGGCGGGCGCCAAGGCGGCCTACAAGTTCACCTTCGAAATAGAAATGACGAGCAAGAATGACACTATGAAAATCAAGGGCGATCTGCTGTCCACCAACGCCAACCAGATGCGATTTTCGTTTAATGGCACGGCTGACAGGGGTGGACAGGCCAAGGTCATGACCGGCCAGATGGTTTGCGACGGCCGGCAGATGCAAATGGCCGTGAGCAACAACAACTTGGCGAATTCCAAGACGGAGGCGGCTCCCGATCAAATGTCCGCAATCCTCAAAGGCTACATGACGCGGATTGGGCTGTTCCTTAGTTTGGAGTATTCGCTGCCGCCAAGGCCAGGCCAGACGCCGGATCAGTTCCAGCTGGCTGGCTTCAAGATGGCGGGCAAGGAGAAGGTCGGCAATGTTGAAACGCAAGTCATCGAGTACACCGTGACCAAGCAGGGAGAGAAAGACCCCATCGCGTGCAAATTGTGGATCGACGTCAAGAGCGGCATGCCGCTCAAGCGCATGGTGGAGACTTCCAAAGGCGGCGAAATGGGGCGGATCGTCGAGTTGTACACCGAGTGGCAGATTGATCCGAAGCTCAAGGGAGATGAGTTCACGCTGCCGAAGTGAAAGCTCAAACCATTTCGTGAAGGAGTGAATGCCATGCGGTATTTGTTGGCAATGGCCTTGTTGACGCTGCCAGTGCCGGTTTCGGCACAGCCGAATGAGGCCGAAAAGATCTTCCGCGCTTTCGAGAAAAAGTTGACAGACGCCAAAGCGGCCTACAAGATCGCCTTCGAATACGAGGGCGCCAACCCTGGCCCAAGATTCAAGGCCAAAGGCGAATTGCTTATCGCCAATGGCGATCAGATAAAATTGACATACACCGCAACCGAAGGCGGCATCGAGATCGCCGGCAGCATCGTGTCGAATGGGCAAAAAATGAAGGTCGAAGGCGGTGGCAAAGACGTGATGGCGGCCGCGAATCCCCAGTTGACCAAATACGTGAAAGGTTACCTGCCCTATATGCCCGCGGGTGGCATCTTCGTGGCCATCGAGGCGGCGGAACGCGGCAAGCCGGAGGATGCGCCGGACAAAATCAAGGCCACTGGTTTCAAGCTGGCGGGCAAGGAGAAAATCGGCAACAAAGAGACGCAGATTGTCGAGTTCACGGTGGATCGTCTCTATGGCAACGGGCCGGTGCAATGCAAGATTTGGTTCGACGTCAAAACCAACATGCCACTCAAACGGGTCTTCGATATGAAGGAGGACGGCATGGCGATGCGGTTGGTCGAACAGTATGCGAGTTGGGAAATTGATCCGAAGTTGACGGGGGATGAGTTTAAGTTGGCGAAGTAGCGTTTTTGTTTAGCCGCCCGTCAACAATCGGTCCAACGCCGGCGGCACATCGTTGACCTTGAAGCCACCCGGTCCCGGTCCGCCCTTGTAGGCAATTTTTCCCGCGGCGTCGATTACATAAAAGCGGTCCGGCCAACCGGCGTAGGCCTTTTCCACTTGATCGTCGAGGGTGTCCACACAGATCGGCAGCGACACCTTGAACATGGCTGCGAATTCCTTGGCCACTTTCTCGCGTTCGGCAAGCGTTTTGGGGTCGGCGTAGAGGATTTTCTCCTTGATGTTTTGTTGGACTTGCCAGCCGTCCGTGGGATGAGCCTCGCGGATGTAGACGACGCGGAATTCGACTTTGTCTTTGTAAGCGGCGTACATTTTCTCAATCGCCCCGACCGAGGCGCGAAAGGGCGGTCAGGTGCAACTGCCGAAGATGAGGACCACGGGTTTGCCCTGGAGCTTGGAGAGCGTGGTGGCGACTTTGCCTTCGAGGTCCTTGATGGTGAAATCGGGGGCGGCGTCGCCGACTTTGAGGTCGCCCTGCACTGGTTGGCGCTTGGGTTGGGTGGATTGAGCGGCGGTGAGTGCGGTCAGGCAGGCGATGAGCGTTGCGGCTGCGAATAGACGGTGGAACATGACGGAACTCTGAAGTTAAGCAGTGGAGCATTTGTAAGGACCGAAAGGTATTGTAGCATGGCTTGTCGTCGCGGTGGGCCGACCTGGTATAATTCCAAA
>DASRAT010000631.1:0-6820 GCA_035638015.1 Gemmataceae bacterium
GCATCTTCTCCCTCCCCGCCCCCGTCAACGGCGCCACCGGCGACCGGTTCGGCCCAATCGACTCGCCCAACAAATCCAGCGCTGCCTTGACCCCCCCCGGCGCCGTCCCAATCGTCAGCGCAATCCGAATCGGATTCAACTTCGCCTGCGCCGCCTTGGCCGCCGCCAAATCGCCGCGCACCACCGCGTCATAAATATCCACCACCAGCCGTGGCGCAATGTTCGCCGTCGCCGGCACCGATCCGCGTGCCCCCCACAGCATCGCCTGAAAGATCAGCGTATCCCGCCCCATCAGCACGCTAAACCGCTCCGGCACCGCTCGCACCATCTCATTGGTATTCTGCAAATCGCCGCTGGAATCCTTGATCGCCAGAATGTTGGGAATCTCCGCCAGGCGCACGCACGTGTCCACGTCGATCTTGACGCCGCCGCACGTAGCCGGATTGTTGTAAAGAATCACCGGCAATGAAGTCGTCTCGGCAATGCGGCGAAAATGATCGAAAATCTCCTGCTGATTCGGAATCACAAAATAAGGCGTGATGATTGACACGCCCTGCACGCCCTCCTTCTCGGCCATCCGCGTCAACCGAATCACCTCGCGCGTCGATTCGGCCCCCGTGCCGGCGTAAACCGGCACCCGCCCGCGCACATGCTCGACCGCCGTGGCGATCACCTCCTGCTTCTCGCGCTCATCGAGAGCGTAAAATTCGCTATTGGTGCCGAGCACGAAAATGCCATGCACGCCGCCCTTGATGAGCCGGTCGATAAACCACTTGAGCCGCGGCAGGTCCAGATCTTCATTGGCCTGCATCGGCGTGGCGACGGGGGGGATGATGCCTTGGATACGCATGAAAAAACCTCAAAAAAACAAAGCGGGGCCGATCAGTTTAGGCTGTGGGTTCTGCGGATTAGTGTATTCGCCGGGATGCTTACGTGAGCGACATCCCATGATCCCGAGGCTTGGTTATTTGGAGCCAAATTCGATTTTGGTTATTAGTGGTAATGCACCGCCAAGACGCTTGGTGTCCGGGGAAACGCCCGAGCCAGTCTGCCGGCTCTGGCCTTTTTCGGCGGAATGTCGGTCAAAATAGCCTTGCCCGAATCTTCGTCTAGATAGTCCTTGAGAAGCAATTCGTTGAACTCGTGCGGCTTACCTTCCCATACGGCGAAGATCTCTTCGTTGGTCTTGACGGGAGTGCCCTTCGCCAAAAGGTCGTCCTCGGTCCACCAAATTTGGTATGTTCCCTTGAAACCTGTCTCCATGATGAAAGTACCTTCGCCGACTTCGAGCCTGTGTCTAATTTCGGTAACCGACGTGAGACGACCGGCACCTCGTAGCTTCTGCCGATATCGCCGCCGCTGAAGGAATCCTTTAATGGAGAAACCCGTCATCACAATCGGTAACCAAACAACGCCAACCGCCATCGCCAATAATAACGCCGATAGATACAAGACCGGAAAAAAAGGCAGAAGCAAGCAAGACAACAAAATGGTTCTGCCCTTTAGCTTTGCGATTTGGAATCCAAAGCCGGCAAACAAAAAGCAGACAATCGCGCCCCAAAAAACCAGGCCTGCATCTAATTTCAACTGAAGGAGTTCTTGCCAGAAAGCAATGTTCATTCCACCGCAAGCCAATCCATACATGGTGAACGCTGTGACGCGTGCCCAGCTAGGGTTGCCAAGCGTTTGTTGCACTTTGTCTGACATGGTTCACTTTTCACTCAGGTCATAACAACCACTTCAACGTGATTTCGTTTGTGCCGTTCAACGTCCAAACTCCTTGCAAGTGCAACGCAAAGCCGCAAGCGGCTTATAGTCTCCCCACCTCCTCCAACAATCGCCCAATCTCCTGCTCCGTCCCCACCGTAATCCGCAACCCATCTCCGTACCCCGCATAATCAAAATACCGCACCAAAATCCGCCGCTGTTTCAACTCTTCCAGAATCGGTCGCAGCGGCCGGTCCGCCCTCCGGCACCACACAAAATTCGCCTGGCTCGGCGTCACCTCGAAACCCAACTTGCTCAAACCCGCCTCAAGCCGCTGCCGCGTTTGGACGATCAGCGCCCGTGTCTGCTGCATGTAAGCTTGATCTTCCAGCGCCGCCTGGGCCGCCACTAAACTGAGCACGTCGCAATTGTACGTGTCTTTCACCTTGCCAAACTCGCGGACCAGCGCCGGATCGGCAATCCCATAACCAAAGCGAATGCCCGCCAGCCCATACGATTTGCTCAGCGTCCGCGTCACCACCACATCTTTGCGAGACAGCATTTGCAAACAATTCCGCTCGGCAAAATCCACATAGGCCTCATCCACAATCAACGGCCCTTCGATTTCCGCCAGTTCGTTGGCATCGACACACGTCCCCGATGGCGAATTCGGATTGGCGATGATCGTCATTTTTGCCCCGCGCACCGGCCACGGCCGCGGCAAACGCCAACCCTTCGCGAACGGCACCTCCTGATACTTCGCCCCCTGAATCTGCGACATCGTGCGATAAAGCACATAGCTCGGCGTCATCGTGACCACAAGCCCGCCCTCGGGCACAAAGGTCCGCGTCAAAATGGTCAACACATCATCCGACCCGTTGCCGATGACGATGGCGTCAGGATCAACGCCATGCACCCGCCCCGCCGTCTCACGAAAGGCACGGCCTGTCGAATCGGGATAGCGACGGAGATGGTCGCCGGTGAGCGCGGCCTGCAACGCTTCCAGAACGCGCGGCGAGGGCGGGTAGGGGTTTTCGTTGGTGTTGAGCTTGATGTACGTGCCAGCAGCCGGCTGCTCGCCGGGGACATACGCTGCCATGGCACGGATGTTGGAACGGATTGGATCCACGTTGACTGCTCGAAGAAAAGGGAATTCACTCCGATTTTGCCACTCCAGTCATAAATCTCCGCCCATTCACCCATTCGCGGTAATTCAAATTTCATCCTATTGAAATGCGACAAAGGGCATGTGCCACTGCTTGACGGACGCCATCCGCGATGGCGGCAAAGTCAACCTGAGCCTGATGTCCGTCAAGCAGTGCCACGCTCCCTAAAAGCTAAAAACGCCTTCGTGCATAAGTGAGCGGCGGAGTTCCACAGCGTAAGGATCATTGATTTGCAGCACAGCAATGGTTACCCGTCCAATGGCGGTGCGGCCCCGGAGATAGGGACCATCCCATTCAAAATGATGGAGCCATTTATGGCGGCGAGGATTGAACAGCGGCACGAGTTTCTTCGTCAGGCGATCTCGGCTCGCAATATTCGGGCCTTTCCTTTTGTTGCATGCCAAGCAACTCCAGCCAAGATTTGCCAATGAAGTGGGCCCACCATGTTGCTCCGCAATGATGTGATCAAGTTGAAACGGCAGCAGCAGGGCGGATTCAGGCAGATGGCAGTATTCGCAACGCCGCTCGGCTCGCATTCTCACCTGTTCCGGCAACGAGCGGTCCATGATCTCAGCGGCCGCTCCCGTTGTTTTTGAGTGACAAGCGAGCCTTGGATTGCATGATGGCTACAAGGTGGCCGACGTGAATGAAAGTCTCCAGCTCATCGTCTTCGCGCTTGCTGAGCTTGCCCTGCCGCGCCTTCTCGGCCAGTGCATTTACCCGGGCGCGGTCTTCCGCGCAGAAATCAAGTGCAAGAATCGACCGAGCTGCCTGGGCCGAAAGATTGGGTTTTTCAGGCTGAAAAACACGGCTGAAGACTTCCGCTTGCGTCAATGCAGGCATGGCGGTCTTTCCTTTTTGAGCTGATCGATACACCGAAATGTTACCACATCCGAAATTGTAAGGCAACGAGTGCCACTGCTTGACGGACGCCATCCGCGATTGCGGCAAAGTCAACCCGAGCCTGACGTCCGTCAAGCAGTGCCACGCTCCCTTTGACCGCAGCCACCCCGCTTGTTAAATTGGATGCATGAAGAAAGGTGTGCCCATCTCGCCTGGCGTCGCGGTGGCCCGCGCATACTGCGTCGATCAGGTGCTCGGCCGGCGTGAGCCGCTCCAGCTCGATGCCGGCGTGTTGTCAGAGGAAGTCGGCCGTTTCGACGCTGCCCTACGTGCCGCGGCCGAGGAACTGGACGCCATCGTCACGCGGGTCACGAAACAAGTCGGCGAGGAAGAAGCGGCCATTTTCCGTGGGCATCGGCTGCTGCTCAGAGATCCCAATCTCATCGGCAAGGTCAAATCCGCAATCCTGACCCGACATGTGGACGCCGCCACGGCCTTGCAAGAAGTAGTCGAGGAATACGCGGGGTTGTTGGCGCGCATTCCCGATCAGTACATCCGCGAACGCATGGCCGACTTCCGCGACGTGGCCGGCCGCGTGCTCGGCCAATTGTCCTTGCACGCCAAGCAACAAAAAATCGAAGTCGATGAAGCGGTGATCATTGTCGCTCCGGAGATCTTGCCGTCACAGGCGTTGGCCTTTGACCGGCTTCAAGTGGCGGGCATTATCACCGAGAGCGGCGGCACGACGGGGCACGCGGCGATTCTGGCGCGGTCGATGGGTATTCCGGCGGTGTCAGGGCTCCGGGGAATCGTCAAGGAGGTCAAGACTGGCGATCTGCTGGCGCTCGACGGTCGCGAAGGACATGTTTATCACAACCCTGGCCCGGAAGTCGAAGCGGCTTATCGCAAGCTGCAGCGCGAATATGTACATCTGCGCAATCAACTCATCGAGAATCGCGATCAGGAGGCGATCACGACCGATGGCGACAGGGTCGAGCTGTTGGCCAATGTCAATGGCCCGGCGGACGCGGAGATGGCGGTAAAATGCGGGGCCAGCGGCGTCGGCCTTTATCGCACGGAATACCTGTTTCTGACGCACCCAACGGTGCCCACGGAGGAAGAGCAGCTGGCGGCCTACCGCAAAGTGATCGAGGCGGCGCCGAACCGGGCCGTGACCATTCGCACGCTTGATCTGGGCGGAGACAAGAATGTCGCCTATTTGGGCAGCGCCCGCGAGGCCAATCCATTCATGGGCTGGCGCAGCATTCGGCTCAGCGCTGCCTATCCCGAGTTTTTCCAGACGCAGCTGCGAGCGATCTTGAGGGCCGGCAAGCATGGCAAGATCAATTTGCTGTTTCCCATGATCAGCACCTTGGAAGAAGTGCAGCGGCTCAAAAGGGTGGTGACACGAACCAAGACGGCGCTGAAGCGTGCCGGCGTCCCTTTCGCGAATGACGTGCCGGTTGGCATCATGGTGGAAGTGCCTGCGGCGGCGATCTGCATCGATACGTTGCTGCCCGAGGTCGATTTCGTCAGCATCGGCTCCAACGATTTGATCCAGTATTTGATGGCGGCCGACCGGGACAATCCGAAAGTGGCGCATCTGTGCGAGCCGTTCAACCCCGCTATCTTGCGGCTTTTGTCCCAGGTGATCGCCCAGTGCAACGCCCATGGCAAACCGGTGACGCTGTGCGGCGAAATGGCCGGGCGGCCCCGCTGCTTTTTGCCCCTGTTTGGCATGGGCCTCAGGCGTTTCAGCATGAGTCCGGGGTTTGTGCCGTCGATCAAGGAGCTGGTAAGGCGGTCCAAGATCACGCTGGCCGAGGAGACTGCCCGGCGGGCGTTGGCGATGAAAACCGTGGGGGCGGTGCGGGGATTTTTGACCAGAAAAACGCGCCAGGTTTGCCCGGATGTGGCGTTTCTGGATGTGAAGCAGTAGGGGTCAGGGGTGAGGGGTCAGGGGTCAGAAATCAAGTCGGAGTATTCAACCAATCCGTGACCGCTAAATCCTGGCCCCGACGCTGACCCCTGACCCCTGACCCCTGACCCCTATGCTAGGGCCTTGCCGGATTTTCCAGTCGCGCCTATAAATATAACGATAACGCCGAGGGTGCGGGGGAGATCCGCCAGCGCAACTCTTGAGCCAACAAAATGTTTCTTGCTCCCCCCATGTCGGCCGATATACTGCATGTCTCCACCCTTGTGGAAGGGTTGTTTCTCGTGTTTGGGGAGTATGTTATGTCAACGAGCGTCTTGGCGGATCTGGATTTCATCGAAGAGTTGCGGTTGCGGCGTTGGGCCCGGGAAAACTATGTTCCCCCCGACGAACGCAAGGATTCCTGGCATCCCGTCATACAGGAAGAGATGGAAGTGAAGGACCTGGAAGGGGCCGTCCCCGCGGTTACCCACGCTTACGCCTGGTCTGGACGTTAAAGTTCTCCCCGTTTGACTATCCCGAGGCTTTTGCCTCGGGTTTTTTTTTATAGTAGGGGTCAGGGGCCAGGGGTCAGCAAATGCGACCTATTGCCTGACCCCTGACCCCTCACCCCTGACCCCTCACCCCTGACCCCTACTTCCTGGAGTTCCCGTGGGTTTCCTAACCGGTAGAGTCACTGCTACTCGCTTTCGCGTGGCCGGTCGCGCGCCTCGGAGTTTTGGCCCGGAACATTTGGAAAAGCTTGCCAATCACGCCATTGGCAAACAGCGGATCGCGGCAGCTGACGGTGTGGAGACCGGCTGGATTGCCGGCGATCACATTTTGGACACCCAGTTCGACCTGGCCAAGAACATCGTCAACGACGCTCTGGTCTTCGATTTGCGGATCGACCAGCAAAAGATCCCAGGCGACCTGCTCCGGGCCTATACACAAGTCGAGTTGCACGCCCTGGCGGGGAACAATCCAAGTGGACATCCCAGCGCCAAGCAGAAGCGCGAAGCCCGCGAAAACGCTCGTGAGAAGTTGGAACACGAAGCAGCTGACGGGCGTTACCTGCGACGTAAAAGCGTATCCGTCATGTGGGACGGCCAGTCCAACGAGCTGCTCGTCGGCACGACATCCATAGCGGTGGTCGATCGGCTGCTGGCCTTGTTTCAGCTGACCTTTG
>DASRAT010000632.1:0-3489 GCA_035638015.1 Gemmataceae bacterium
AAGAAAAGCGACACCAAGCGGTTCGCCAAATTCTTCTGGGCCATGATGGACCGCGGCGTTTATTTGCCATGCAGCCAATTCGAAGCGGCATTCTTGTCCGCAGTGATGACGGATGCCGAAATTGAAAAAACTGTGGCGTCTGCGCGGGATGCCCTGAAAGAAAACTAACCACAGAGGCACAGAGACACAGAGAAGAGAGTTTTCAGAAAAAACCTCTTCTCTGTGTCTCTGTGCCTCTGTGGTTAAAAACCCACCTTATCCACGGCCCTTACCCGGATAAACCGCCTTCTCGGTGATGATCTTGTCCATGAAAATATCGTGATCCGCCGTGGGAATCTCGGGGAATAGCTGGCATTCAAACGCTAACGCTACCAGCGGCGCATCGGCTCGTGCATGCTGCAAAAGCTTGTCGTAATAGCCAAAGCCGTGGCCCATGCGGGCGCCCGTGCGATCAAATGCCACGCCGGGAACCATGACCAGATCGAGATCTTCTGGTTGGAGTCTGCGTTCCGGCAGCGGCCGCAGTTCGGGTTTTGGTTCCAGAATCTTGTACATGCCGACTGCAAGCTCATCCATGTTTTGCAACAGAAACAGCTCCAGCTCGTTATCGACGCAATACGGCACGACGATGCGTTTGCCGTGCGTCAGCGCCGTCGGCAAATAATGGCGGGTGCGGACTTCGCTGCGCACATCGACGTAGTACATCACGGTGTGGGCCGTCTTGTACTCGGGCAAGGCGACAAAGGCGGCGCAAATCTGCTGGCTCAGCTCCTCCTTGTTGGGCTGAGCATTGCGATTGGCGTGCGCCTGCTCGCGGAGCACTTTTTTGCGTTCACGAAATTCTTCAGGAGAAAGTGCGGTCATGGTTTTGCCGGCAAAAGGTTGGTGTTGCGCTAACCTGGATTATTATTAGCGGCGGTCCAACGTTTGTCGATATTGCCAGCACGGCGGCGAGCGCCGTAAGATTGGGGTTTCAAGAAACCGACCACGCTTTTCATGCTGCCCAGGGATGAGTGAACCGCCGCCTGCCAGTCGCCACGGTCTGCTTTACGGCCTCGCCGCTTATGGCATCTGGGGCGTTTTTCCCCTATTCATCAATGCCCTGAGTCTTGCGGCGGACCGCCAAATCACGGCGGAAGAAGTGCTGGCTCAGCGCATCGTGTGGTCGGTTGCATTTCTGGTAATTGTGCTTACCCTATCGCGGCGCTGGCCGATGGTCGCGACCTGCTTGCGCGTGCCGACGCTGCGCTGGACGCTCGTTGCCACCGCGATTCTCATTGCGGCCAACTGGTATGTCTACATCTACGGCATCACCAGCCGGCAGACACTGCAGACAAGTCTCGGTTACTTCATCAACCCGCTGGTAAACGTTCTGTTGGGCATGATCTATTTCCGCGAACGGCTGCGGCGATTGCAATGGGTGGCCATCGCGCTGGCCGCTTGCGGCGTCGCGGGCATGACCATGCAGGCGGGCGAGATTCCGTGGATCGCCCTGGGTTTGGCCGGTTGTTTCAGCATTTACGGCCTGCTCCGCAAAATGGTGCCGGTGGACGGCCTGGTGGGCATGTCGGTGGAGACCTTTCTCATGGTGCCGGCGGCCGCCGCATACCTGATGTGGCTGGCCAACAAGGGCGAAATCGCCCTGACAAACTACGGGCCAGTGGCCGACACCCTGATTGTCCTCAGCGGTGTGGCGACCGCGTTGCCGCTGATCTGTTTTGGGCAAGCGGTAAGACGGCTGCCGCTTTCGACGATGGGATTCTTGCAATACCTGGCGCCGACGTTGCAGTTTTTGTGCGCGGTCTTGGTTTTGGATGAGCCGCTGGATCAGATGAAATTGGTGTGTTTTATTTGGATCTGGTGCGGATTGGCAGTTTATTCGGTGGATTCGCTGATTGTGCTGCGGAATCGCAACCTGGTAACGCGCTCCGCTGCGCGTCGCGGCTAAACTTTTAGGTGCTTCCGAAAAATCACCATGCTATCCCCATCCGCATAAAAATCGGCAATGACCGCATGCTGCTCATACCCGTGCTTCAAATAAAACTTCCGCGTCTGCTCATACTGTGGCAGCGATGACGTTTCGATCAAATACAAGCGCCCGCCCGCTTTTTGGATCTCTTTTTCGGTGTAATGCAGCAGCTGCGTGCCGATGCCCTTGGCCTGGGTTTGTTTGGTCACTGCGATCCACCAAAGATACCAGGTATTGTGCGTCATCGCCGCCGGGGCGAAGTAGGCAAAACCCAGAATCTGGCCGTCTTTCTCGAACGTTACCGCCTGGTGGCCCTCGGCGTGCGACGTCGAGTGGTAGTCGTTGAGCACTTCTTCCAGGGCAATGATTTCATGCGGCTTGAAAACGTTGGTACCGTCCGCCAGTTTCACCAGGGGGGCAGTGTCGTTGGGAGTCGTTGGTCGAATCATGATAAAAAGTCCGGTGTCCGGTGTCCGGTGTCCGTTGTCGAAGAGACACGGGCACCTCACCTCCCTAACAATGTATCGCGCGAATAGTAAGGTAAGTGTCAATGTGAGGTTTTTTAGACACCGGACGCCGGACGCCGGACGCCGGACATTTTTGCTCCTGACCCCCACGTGCCACCCATGCCACTCGCCGGTTGGAAACAGCTCATTCCGCCTGCCAATGTTTTTCGCGGCAAGGGCCGCTATCCTGTCGAGGCGTATTCGGAGTTCATGCCGCCGCCGCGGTTGGGGTGGAAGGCTTACTCACCTGATGCGCCCGATTTGCAGCTGTTTGACACGGAAGATCCCTGGGGCTGGCATGTCACCGAATACGAAGAACACAACGAAATGCAGCTGGGCCTGATGCAAGTGGCCCGGCAAGTCATTAGTAAATTGCACCATTTGCTGCACGGCGATCACCTGCATGGACCGCCGAATCGTGTGCTGCAGGACAACCTCGCCTGGACCCCGGAACTGGCCGCGCACTGCGGCAAACTGGAGCACGACCGCTGCGTGGTGCTGATGCCGCTGGCACTTTCGCGCACGCAAGACGACAAGGGGCGCGTGCGCTGGACGTTGTTTGGCGGCAGCGAGCAAGGGCCGGCCAAGGCGTTTTGGAAGAGTTTTCAAGCGGCGCCCGGTTCGACGGAACAGGAGCATCTGGGTCCCGATTTTTTGTGCCATTTGCTCAGGACCGTTTATCACGAGGCAGTCCAGACGGTTGCCGACCTCAAGAAAATCGGCTTTCGCATCTTGCCGCTCGGTGAGCCGACCAAGGATTTTTGGAGTGAAGGGGAATTGCCGGCCTGGACGACACCGCTGGTGTTGTCCGAGTCGTCGACGCTGGCCGGAGTCAAGTACGTGCTGACATTTCGGCCGTTCGGTCAGCTGCCAAATGCGGTGCGGCAAGGCTATCTCAAGGGCAAGATACATCTGCTGCCGACGCCGCCGAGTTTGCTTTTTTGGGGTTCGCCGCACTATTTGCAGCTGCACCGCGAGTTGCCGTTGGGCTTGCAAGTGCCGCTGCTTTACCTG
>DASRAT010000633.1:0-5907 GCA_035638015.1 Gemmataceae bacterium
TGACCAAGGAGGATTTGGCTGTCGCTCAATTGCTTGTCGCACAATTGGGCAGCGAGTCACTGTCCAAACGCGAGCAAGCCGAAGCGGAGCTAGTTGCTCAAGGCGCCAAGGTGACGGCCCTGCTGAATGCGGCGGCCCAAAGCGACAACGAGGACCAAGCCCACCATGCCGAGAAGTGCCTCAAGCAGATTGCTCAAAATGCAGCGCGGGAGAAAATGCCGTTGTCCGCGCCGGTGCTGCTGGCAATCCGCAAACCTGCCGGAGCGTCGGAGGCGCTGCTGGGATATATCGCCTTCACCGAAGATCGCGTGATGAAAGAGGAAGTCACCAGGGCCCTGACCAGCCTGGTCAGGGCCGGCGGCAAGGCCGACGTGGCAGTCGTCAAGGCCCTGAGCGATCCGCTGCCGGTGCGGCGCATCGCGGCGGCCGAGGCCTTAACGGCAGGAGGCGGCGCCAAGCACTTCGCGGCCGTCCGCAAACTCTTGAAAGATCCCGATTCGGCAGTGCGGCTGCGCTCGGCCGTGGCGCTGGTTTTCGGCCAGGACCGCGAGTCGGTGCCGACGCTCATTGCCTTGCTAGGCGACATGCCCCGCGGCGACGTCTGGGAAATCGAGGAATTGCTGCATCGCCTGGCCACTGACAAGGCCCCGGTGGTTGCCTGGGCCAAGGACACTGCCGAGGAACGCACCAAGCTGCGCGACGCCTGGCAAGAATGGTGGAAGGCCAATGCCAAAGGGGTGGACCTGGCCGAGTTGGCAAAAACGTCAGTCGGTTCGGGTTTGACGCTGGTGGCGGAGGTTAGCCCCAAGGCCGGCGCCAAAAAAGGCGGTGTTGTCGCTGGTGGCGGCAAAGACCGCGTGGTGGCCGTCGACCGCAACGGCCAGGTGCGCTGGCAGATTCAAGACCTGGACTATCCCGTCGACGTCCACATGCTCCCGGGCAATCGTGTGCTGATTGCCGAATACTATGCCATGCGAATCACCGAACGCGACCCCAACGGCAAGATCCTCTGGGAAGTGACCAACTTGCCGGGCACTCCCGTCAATGTGCAGCGCCTGGCCAACGGCAATACCTTCATCGCCATTTACAACGCCAGCGCGGGGGGCGTGGCAGGAGGCATGGTCATGGAAGTGGACCGGGCCGGCAACACGGTGAGCAAAATCAGCATCAACAGGGCTGGCGGGGTTGCGGGGGGGCCAGGCGGATTCGGTGGTGGGCCAGGCGGCGCGGGCGCCTTCCTTATTAACGGCTATTTGCTGGCCGCTCACAAAATGGCCGACGGACGGACCGTCTGCTTATTCACCGACGAAACTATCCTTTGGCTGGACGCCACCGGTAAGGAGGTCAAAAGTTTTCGCGCGCCTGGCGCCTATGCCGGCCCCTTGCTGGGCAGCATTGGCGGCATCGACGTAACCGCCAAAGGGCACATCCTTCTGGTCCAAAACATCAACACCGTGGTGGAGTATGAGCCTGACGGCAAGCTTGTCTGGCAAGCCAAGGCAAACGGCAATCGCGTCCAGCGCCTGACCAACGGCAACACGCTGGTGTCCTATACCAGCGGCGGCGTCGTCGAGCTGGACAATGCGGGCCAGGTCGTTTGGCATTACGACCCGCCGGCCGGCATGCAAGCCTTCAGGGCACGACGACATTGACGAGGCGTTCTGGATAAAGGCCGAGGTCAATGCGCCGGCTTTTCGCCCTTGACGATCTGGGCCAACAGCCCAGGCCGATGAAACCGCTTGCGAGTTGCGTCGTCGGCGATGACGCGCAGCGTGCCAGCTTCACGGTAGGCGACGTGCAGCCAGGCGCCGGGCGAGCCGTCAAAGAAACCGTCGGGGGTGATGACGAGCCAGTCTTTGCCGGCGTCGAAGGTGAGCAGGGCGCAGAGTTCTTTGCCGGTAGCGGTGGACCAGAGGCGGGTGGTGCCGTCGTAGGACGCGGTCCAGAGATATTTGCCGCTAGAGGATAAGGCCACGCAATTTACCCAACCCAGATGCCCTTTGAAAATGTGGAGTTTCTTGGCGCTGGCCGCGTCCCACAGGATGGCTGTCATGTCATAGGACCCCGTGGTTACTTGCTTGCAATCTGCGGATAGCGCTACGCAATTGATCCCCTCGGTGTGTCCATTAAACGTCTGGAATATCTTGCCAGTAGCCGCATCCCAAAGGATCGCCGTTTTGTCGTGTGACCCAGTAACGACCTGCTTGCCGTTCGCGGACAGGGCCACGCTGCTGGCATTGATCTGGTGACCTGCAAAGGTCTGAAGTTTCTTGCCGGCGGCCGTATCCCACAGGATCGCCGACTTGTCGTCCGAACCCGTAACCAAGTGCCTGCCATCGCCGGACAGCGCCACGCTCCGAACCGTGGCCTTGTGTCCCTGAAAAGTTTGGAGCATTTTGCCCGATCCCGCATCCCACAGGATCGCGGTCCGGTCAAAATACCCTGTGGCCAACGTCTTGGCGTCGGCGGACAAAGCCACGCTAGAAAGCGGGCGGTTGTGGCCTTCAAATGATCGGACCTTCTTGGCACTGACCGCGTCCCACAAGATCGCAGTTTGGTCCCAAGACCCCGTGATTACTTGTTTGCCGTCGGCAGAAATAGCTACGCAAGCGACTGGTTCTTTGTGTCCGCGAAAACTCTGGATCGTCTTGCCGCTAGCTAACTCCCAAAGAACTGCCGTTTTGTCATGCGCTCCCGTGACCGCGCTGTTACCGTCAGCGGATAGTGCCACGCCATTGACACTTTGGAGCTGGCCCTGCAAGACTTGGCGTGGCTTGCCGGTGACAGTTTCCCAAATGATCGCTTTTTGGTCAACGGACCCCGTGACAACTTCCCTGCTATCGGCGGAAAATGCCACGCTGAAGATTGCGCCGCTGTGTCCCACGAAGGTACGAAGCATCTTACCAGTGGTCGCATCCCACAATATTGCTGATTTGTCCCCCGACCCCGTGACCAAATGCTTGCCATCGGCGGACAGGGCGACGCAAAGCACCCGGCCGATGTGCTGTTGGAAGGTTCGGAGTTTTCTGCCAGTTGCCGATTCCCACAAAATCGCGGTGTTGTCTCCAGATCCCGTGACCACTCGCTTGCCATCGGCGGAAAAAGCAACGCTCCAGACGGATTCGACATGCCCAAGAAATGACTGACGTTTCTCGCCGGTGGCTACGTCCCACAGCCGGGCAGTCTGGTCTTGAGATCCCGTCATGACTTGCTTGCCGTCGGCGGACAGAGCTACGCAAATGACCGGCTCGCCGTGTCCCTGAAATGTCTGGAGTTTCTTGCCGGTGGGCGCGTCCCAAAGTATTGCCGTTTTGTCATTAGACCCAGTCACTAATTGCTTGCCGTCCGCGGACAGGGCCATGCAATTGACAACCTCGGTGTGCCCCTGGAACTGAAAGGTCTGGAGAGCCTTGCCGGTGGCGACGTTCCAAAGCGTCACAGTCTGTTCAGACTGCCAGTATGAGCCCGTGATCAAATGCTGGCCGTCGGCGGTCCAGACCGCGCTATAGATTGAGCCGGTGAGTCCGCGGAAGTCCTGGAGTTTCAGGCCGGTGTTGGCATCCCAGAGGATCGCCAATTTGTCAAACGACGCAGTTAGGACGCGCTTGGCATCGGCTGACAGCGCAACGGTACTTACCCTGTTTGTGTGCCCGATCGGGAGGATCGGCTCTAGTTTTGCCTGCAATGAAGTCAAGGTCTTCGCCGCGGCGGGCTTAGTGGTAGGTGATTTGTGGGGCTTGGTCCCGGTTTCTCCCCTATCGCCCGCAAAAAGTGCGAAAGTCGAGAGGCAGCAGGTCATCCCAAAGAACAACGTCCGCATGATCGATCTCCCTCGCGGGCGCCTGACTGTGCAACTGCGCCTGGTCGAAGCAAATTCGCCTCATCATTTCGCCCAATCTTCAATCGCTAATCCGGCAATGTGCTTGAAGTCTCGCAAATTACGCGTCACGACGGTTGCGCCGTTTTCCAGCGCGATTGCCGAAATTCGCAAATCGTTTTTGCCCACGTTACGGTGAACTGCGCGAAGGCTCTCGTAACGCATAATCGCAGCCTCCGTAAACGACAAGATTTGAAAACGCGCGAAAAAGGGGACAGCACTTGCTAGGCGCTGGTAAACGCGCGCGATTTGATCGCGTTTTCGGGCTTGCCGCAGTTTCGTGTACCACCCCGTCAACTCTTCTTCGACGCTAATGACGGCGATTGCGAGTTGGGCCGCCGGGTGTGCCAGCACATTGTGCACCACGCGGGGATGCCCGTGCTGGTAAAGGGTCATGATGTCGGTATCAAGGATGTGAAGGCTCATGGAACCTCGGGGTCCTCGTCCATCTTCTTACGATTTTCGGCCATGATCTTCAGCACGTCCTCAAAATCCTGGTCATCCTTGAACATGCCGGCAAATTCCGCCAAGGGATGTGGTTGCGGACCAACTTCCAGGCCCACGATTTCGGTCCCATTTTTCAAGCGAGTTTGGATTTTCGCGCTTAGCTTGGCCAGTGCTTCCTCGCGTGTCGCGCCCTTGGCGCTGACCGCGAAAGGATCTTTGCCCCGCACTCGGTAGCCGTTATCTTTGAGGCGTTCCACGAGAATTGGTATTTGCATAAGTCCTCCGGCAATTCGGATTTCTCCGTATTCATCATATCATGTTACAAACCCGCGTGCCGCATCTGCTGCGCTGCCTACAATGACGCCATGAACACCCCCATACGCCCGCGTATCCTGTTCGTCTGCGTCGAAAACTCCTGCCGGAGCCAAATCGCCGAGGCGTTCGCCCGCATTGTTGGCGGCGACAGCGTTGAGGCATACAGCGCCGGCTCGCGCCCATCGGGCAAGGTCAATCCAAAAGCGATTGCGTCGATGGCCGAATTGGGTTACGACCTGGCAACGCATCCATCCAAAAGTCTGACCGATGTCCCCAACGTGGAGTACGACTACGCCATCACCATGGGTTGCGGCGATGAATGTCCGTTAGTGCGCGCCAAGCACCGCGAGGATTGGGTAATTCCCGATCCCAAACACCTGAACGCCGACGAATTCCGGGCGGTCCGCGATTTGATTGCGGAGAAGGTTCACGCTTTGTTGCGGCGTGCTGAGTAAACGAGCGGCGGGGTTTATCCCCGCCGGGTTCCGCCGGGACAAGCCCGGCGGCTCGTTATAAATTGCTTGTATGCCATTTCGCTTTGAAATCCTTCATACCGACAGTGCTGCCCGCGTCGGCCGGTTGCACACCGCCCACGGGATTGTGCAGACCCCCGTCTTCATGGCGGTCGGCACCCAGGCCACCGTCAAGGGGCTGACCCCGCCGCAGCTCGAAGACGCCGGCGTGCAAGTCGTGTTGGGCAACACTTATCATCTCGCCCTGCGTCCCGGCGATGAAGTCATCGCGGAGCTGGGCGGGTTGCATCGCTTCATGGCCTGGCAACGCCCGATTCTCACCGACAGTGGCGGCTACCAGGTTTTTAGCCTGGCCAGCAATCGCAAGATCGACGACCGGGCTGTCGTCTTTCGCTCCCATATTGACGGTGCGTTGTTTGAGCTGACGCCGGAGCGGGCGGTGCGGATTCAGGAGAATCTGGGTTCGGATATTGCAATGTGTCTGGATGAATGTCCGCCTGCTCCCGGCGCGCCCGAGGTGCAACGCGAAGCAGTACGCCGAACCATCCACTGGGCGGAGCGCTGCAAGGTTGCACATCAAAGATCAGACCAGGCACTGTTCGCCATTGTCCAGGGCGGCACCGATCTGGCCCTTCGGGCCGAATGCGCCCAGGCCTTGGTGGCACTTGACTTTCCAGGTTACGCGTTGGGTGGCTTCAGTGTCGGCGAGACCATGGACCAGATGTTCACCGCCTTGGAACCGACC
This sequence comes from Gemmataceae bacterium, assembly GCA_035638015.1. Lineage (GTDB taxonomy): Bacteria > Planctomycetota > Planctomycetia > Gemmatales > Gemmataceae > DASRAT01. Next base: position 5,858 of record DASRAT010000633.1, read on the forward strand.
GCCGCGTTGCTTCCCGCCGATAAACCGCGTTACCTCATGGGCGTGGGCCG